>CAYTSF010000054.1:4989-19777 GCA_964440335.1 uncultured Leptospirales bacterium | reverse complement strand
GTACCTGGACTATCTCTCCGCATATGCATGTGCTTTCCTCTGCAAGTTTACTGAGTATTGCTATTCGTGCAGGATGGGAGAGGGCCTTGGCGTATCCAGCCAGGCGTTTTGCCTTTTCAGAGAATTCACTGTTTTTTGTGTATGCCATATTTATAGTTTATCGTAGATATACGATAAAGTCAAGTAAAATTTTACGCACCGCTGGGACAATACAGGTCCACTCCATCTTCTCTTCTCAAAGAAAATTTATCCTGGCTCACAAGATAGTTCAGGTAGCCGGCAGTTTCTCCAGCAAGCACCCTGTGGTAGTGAATGTAATCGGCAAAGTCCCCGGTCTTCGGGACCGGAAAAAACTTTTCGTAAACCTGGCCCGCAGAGACAGGCACCTTGACTGAATTCTCAAATATACCGAGCAGTTTTTTGTGCCTGTACCTGAGCTTTGAAAAAATCTCCTTGTACGAATGAACCGGCGCGCCATGTCCGGCATAAATCGTTGCAGGATCCATCTCTTCTATCCTGTCCAGCGACATGAACAGATCTTTTAACGGATTCGCATTTACCGTATGGGGCCAGTCTGTAAAGTGCAGGTACCCCTTTTCGGCAAATATATCGCCCGAAAAAAGCGCCCGGTTCTCTCTGCACCAGAGAGCAGCCTGCCCGTCTGTATGTCCGGGTAAAATTTTCACCATGTACCGGTTGCCATTCAGTTCGATCTCATCGTCTTCTTTCAGGGTTTCGATGTACCAAGGCTCAGGAAAGAGGGGGACTACGTTATCGCACCAGTCAACAACAAGTCTCCGTGTTTTATCAACATCAAAGTCACAGGTCAGTGTTGCGCTGCTGATGGCCTTTTCGTATTGTGTGTATTTATCCTCTTTCAGAAAAACGTATGTTGAAGCGATATCGCGGTCAATCTCTGACATATATACCGGTGCCCCGGTCATCTGCTGCATCCATGCAGCAGCACCCAGGTGGTCGGGATGACAATGTGTAACAATTATTTTCTTTATCGAGTGGAAAGTTAATCCGGCAGCTTTAATTGCCTCTGCCCAGAGTTCCCTTGTCTGTGGAAGATCAATGCCAAGGTCAATGACCGCCCACCCGTTTCCGGTTTCTGCCAGGTATGCGTTGTTCTCCTGCAGCGGGTATGGCATCTGCTGGCGGATTATGTATATACCATCGTGTTTTTCAATGAGACTTCTGCTATCCATGAGCTCCCACCATAAGTTTATTCATCATTTTTTGCCGGATGTTATCATTGCCTGAACAGTGCGTCCATCCTCATAAGTATTTTCCTAAAATCCTCCAGTTCCCCTGGTAAGAACTCATCCTGGATTCTTTTGTTTATAGCGGCAATGACCTTTCCTGCGCCTTTAGTCTCTGCAATCCCTGCATCTGTAATTTTTATCTGGTACTCCCTTCTGTCACTGGAACTGTTATTTCTCTCTACAAGCCGGGATTTTTCTAGCCTGTCTATAAGCCTTGTAACCGCAGAGTTATCCGTTCCCATGGCCTGGCTCAATTCAGTCATGGTCTGCATGTCTCTTACCTTTAACAAAAAGAGTATGCCAAGCTGCCCGGGAGTGACCTTCAGCCCGGATTCGGCAAACTGCTGTTTTATATAAACACTCATTGAATTTTCAGCCTTTGTCAGAAGGAAAAATACCCGTTCATCCATTTGTTGCCCTCTTTATATTATATCCTCTTTTGTAAAATCACGGCTGTCGTTCCTTTCTTCACTCATTCTGATCCAGTTTTCGACCCTCTCTATTCCGTAAAAATTCTTCCATTCGCTTACTATCAGGTCAACCGGTACATCCTGGAATACACCGTGAAACGCTGTGTATTCCATGAACTTCTTCTTCTCTGAATTGAATTCATGAAAAATGGAATCATTTATGCCGTCAAATTCAAGCGGCGGGACTTTATGAAGCAGGCAGAGTTCGGCATTGAATGCAGGGGTTGCCTTCACCCATTTTTCTTCTATCCACAACTCGGTGTATCCATGATAGACAATAAGGTCAGAGCCCAGGTATTCAAGCAGCTGCCTGGTTGACAGGTGGTTCTTCACCGAGGCAAAGCCTATCCGTGCAGGTATGCCTGCCACCCTGGCAACTGCACATAAAAGTCCCGCCTTGGGGATGCAGAAACCGGTTCTGCTTTTAATCACATTGCTGGAAAGGTAATGTTCAGGTTTATAGAATGGAAGATATGGATTATAGCGGATATCATCCCTTACGCGCAGGTAGAGCTTTACAGCCTTCTCCCTTTCTGTCAGTCCGGAATTACCGAGCGCATCCAGCGCGTATTTTACTACCTCAGGATGATCACTGTTAATTATTACTCCTGGCTTCAGACAATTTTCGATATTATCAGGATTTAACATAACACACCTCTTCTTCACATTACAATCAGTAGGCTTGTTTCCAAACTGGTGTTTGATACCGTCAGAAAGCCTGAAGGGAGCTTTTTTTACGGGGCTTCGCCCCTTAGACCCGGTAAAAAACAAGAAAGGAAATAAGTCTGGTATTAAGACCGCAGGACTGGTATTCCTTAACCGGTCCGGCCACAGGCGACTGCAGGACGCATTAATTACACCTTTCGCACATGTACACTGATCACGAACAATTTATTTGTCTAATCAAATATTGTCAAATCAAAGATTTACGGTTACAAATTAATTCGTTTTAATGAATCGGTTATACATGAAGAGGTCTGATTTTAGAAATTGGTTTCTGCAATCTGAGGTTGATCCTGCGGGAAAAAAGTAAGGATATAACCGATACGCGCCGTGGGGGCGTGGAAAAATTATTTCCGCCTGATAACCATAAATCCGTACTGTGCAAAAAAATTCGGCATTACCCTTTTAGTCTTTGAATTACTGTCAGGCTTTACCGAAAAATTTTTTTCTGCAAGAATTTCAAAGCCGGCGTGGTGTGCCATGTTACGCATGTCATGGATTGTCATTAAGTGGATGTTAGGCGATTCGTACCATTCATAGGGCAGGTGTTTGCTCACGGGCATCTTTCCACGGAACAGCAGGTACAGCCTGTTCCTGTAATAACCGAAATTCGGGAAAGTGACAATGGCCTGTCTCCCTATGCGCAGAACCTCCCTGAGAACATAATCCGGACCCTTGGTGTTCTGGATTGTCTGGCTGAGAATGACAAAATCGAACGAATCATCCTTGTAGTCGCTCAGGCCCTCATCGATGTCAGCCTGGTAGCAGTAGAGGCCTTTCTCCATGCAAAGGCTTACCCCCTCCTCGGAGATTTCAACGCCGTATCCCTTTACCCTCTTCTCCTCCTGCAGCCGCAGCAGCAGTTCACCATCGCCGCAGCCAAGGTCAAGGATCTTCGCGCCGGGGCTCACTTCCGCAACAACCAGGTCATAGCCTATTCTCAGTTCTTCCATTTATATTTTACTTTTCCTGTATTCGTTCTTTAAAAAATTCGAAATATTTTTCTCAAGCAGTTCGTTGGGCAGCAGAAATGAGTCGTGCCCGTTGTCTGTCTCGATATCCGTGTAATTTACGTTCTTGCCGTTAACGCGCAGCGCGCGCACAATCTCCTTAGAATTATCACTTGGATAAAGCCAGTCAGACGTAAAGCTTGCCACAAGGTAGTTCGCCTCAACATTCTCAAAGGCATTTACAAGGCTTCCGCCATATTCCTCCTTGAGGTCGAAAAAATCTATTGCCTTGGTAATATAGATATAGGTGTTCGCATCGAACCTCTCCACAAACTTGATCCCCTGATGGTGCAGGTAGGATTCTACCATGAACTCGGACGATCCCTTCACTGCCTGCATCCCCTGGCGCTGAAAATTGCGCCCGAACTTTTCGTGCATGTGCTTTTCACTAAGGTACGTTATGTGGCCGATCATCCTTGCAAGCGAGAGCCCATCCCCCGGAATCCTGCCGTCATAGTAATCACCATTGTTCCAGTTTGGGTCATTGAATATGGCCTGACGGCCCACCTCGTTAAAGGCTATTCCCTGAGCGGAGAGCGAGGCTGATGTGGCGATGGCTATGCACGATTCCACTTCATCGGGATAGGAGATGGTCCACTGAAGCGCCTGCATCCCTCCCATTGACCCGCCCGCTACAGCCAGCAGTTTTTTTATGCCAAGGTGTTTTACCAGTGAATGCTGCGCCCTGACCATGTCTGCCACCGTAATTACCGGAAAAGCCATGCCGTATGGCCTGCCGGTTTCCGGGTTTACCGAAGCCGGGCCCGTTGATCCTGTGCAGCCGCCAATAATATTTGAGCAAACAACAAAATACCTGTCTGTATCGAATGCCCTTCCCGGGCCGATATACCAGTCCCACCAGCCAGCATTTTTATCATCAGCGGAATGATAACCCGCGGCATGGGCGCTGCCTGAAAGGGCGTGGCAGACCAGTATGGCGTTTGTGCCTGACTCATCGAGCTTGCCGTATGTTTCGAATGCAATAGTGACCGGCCCGATCTTTTCACCACTCTGCAGCGTGAGTTCATCGGGTGGTGCAGCGAAATTGAAGTACTCAGTCTTTACGATTCCGACTGATCCTTTTGCGTGGTAATCTTTTTCTGTCATAAAAAACCGCCTGTTCATGGAGACGGCGGTTTTTTTCAAAACTGCAGTCTCATCTTCCGGAAATTTTCCGTGGAATTAGCACCTGTTCATGAAGAATGGTTGCCGTGGTTTCACAGGGCCAGTCCCTCCACCACTCTTGATAAGACGAACAATAAGTTCTATGTTGTCTGGATATAAAATCCCATGCCCTCTGCTGTCAATAAAAAAAGCCGCATTCAGGCCAGTATTTTAAGGGCCTCCTTGATTATCTCTTCGATGGAAATACCAGGCTTCTGCGATACCAGTTCAGCAACACACCTGGACGATTCGGCTTCGTTGAATCCCAGGGAGACCAGTGCCTGGACAGCGTCGCTCGATGATGAGTCCGCTTCAGATGCAGGGCCGGCTATAAGTTCAAGCCTGGGGAGTTTGCGTTTCAGTTCAAAAACCAGTTTTTCAGCCTTGGTCTTGCCGATTCCCGGAATTCTTGTCAGCGCATGGAGATTATTGTTCTTTATCGAGTCTATGAGCCTGTCAGGCGCCATGCCAGAAAGAAGTGAAATGGCCATGGCAGGGCCAATGCCGCTCACGTTTATCAGTGCAACAAAAAGGTCCTTTTCCACCCTGGTAAAAAATCCGAAAAGCCTGAACTGATCCTCCTTATGCATGGTGTAAACATGCAGCGAAACCTCGGAAGCTGACTGTATTTTTTCATAAGTTGAAAAGGGGATGGTCAGGTCGTATCCTACACCACTGACGTCCAGAACAAGCTGTGTCGGCTGAATCTCATCAACAATTCCCCTGAGTTTAGCTATCATATGGCTTGATCAGAAATTCTTCAGTATAAACTGGTCAATGTAAAGCTTCTCGATAAGGCTAAGCGTAGAAACATCAAGCCTGATTATCTCGTCCCTGATCGAGATGATCTCTTCAATCTCCAGGATCTTCTTTATATCCTTCACACCAAACACAAATTTTTTGAGAAGGTTGTTCAGGGCGCCTATGCCCTTCCTGCTGGCAATAATTATTGTTTCATTGGAAGGTTCGATTGTGCTTCGGATAATGGCAATATCCTCTTTCTTCATTTTTATTTCACCGGTTTTTTTACCGAACAGTGTATGGTAAGTATGTATTTCATCCTTGGACACGGTGATATAGTACCGGTTAACCAAAGAGGATAGAAGCGCCGATATGAGCAGCGAAAGGAGAATGCCGAGAGTTGTATAGATTACTATGACACCTATCATATTTACACCGGCAGCAGGAATAAGTGAAAAATGAAGGATATGGAAAAATCCGTAGTAAAAGCCCAGAATAAATGCGACCTGCAGCGGATGGTACTTGACCTTCCAGCTTATTGAAACCGAGTTGCGGTTTTCAGCAGTCTTCACAGTTGATCCATCGGGCAGAAACAGGGGATAGGGATTATACGGGTGTTTACGGTTCACAGAATCAAGCTCAATGTCAGTCCTTACAGACAGGGGAAGACCCAGGTTGGCCTCCATCTTCTCAGAAAAGGCCCTGGCCTCTTTTTCATTGCTGAATTTTGAAACCAGAAGCATTGACCCAAGCCTGTTCTTCAGTATAATTTCATACTCGGGTTTTCTTTTATCGTTGAGCGTATACTGCATAAGGACGTCTGTGAAGTATTTCAAAGGTATCTTGAAAGGTGAAATTTCCCATCCGGTTGATTCCACAAGGCTCAGGTAACCGGGTTCCTCGTTAAAATGAATTTTGTAGTACTTTGTATTCAGCATAAAAAAAAGACCACCGCACACGAAGAGTATGCCAAATCCTATAAGTAGGTGCCCGAATGGGTATATCCAGTTAAATGTGTAAATTCCTGTGGCAAGAAGTATCAGGCCGGTAACCGAGATGATGAGCATAAAAGATATGGGTGTGCGTATGCTGAGGCTATGTTCTGAAAAACTTGCTATTGATTTCATAGAGTTATCACTGTTTATATTTATTTTTGATACAGTCCCATAATGCAATTCAATATTCAAGAATTTTTTTTATTTCTTCCGCTCTGCTCTTTTTTAAAAATCAGCGTATCGGGGACAAATCCGTTTAATATACGAAAAGAACCCGCGTTCAGGCGGGTTCTTTTCGTAACAGCTTAATACCGGTGTTTATTCGTGGAAACTTAATCCCGCATTGGTCGATATCGTCCAGATTATTCCGGTCTTCGGACTTACTGAAACCCTGTATATTTCGTTGCTTGCAAGGCCGTTCTCTTTTTTATATGTTACCCACGATGCCCCCTGGTCGAGGGATATGTTCAGGCCGTTGTTAGTCGCAACAATGACACGTGAACTCGCATCGATTATTATAGAGTTTACCTCAACCTTGCCTCCGATACTGTACCAGTCACTTATCTTTGACAGGGAAGCCTTGTTCAGCCCCTTGTCTGTACCTGCATAGATATCGTTGTTCGATGAAACAGCAACCGTAAAAACATTCTTCCCCATATTGGCGGATTTTGTTTCGATCTCAATCCACTTTTTATTTGAACCTTTTACCGGGTCTTTCTTGTCCATGTAGATAAAAAGACCGTCGGTAGTCCCGGCTACTATTACTCCGCCGGACGTAACAGCAAGTGAATTTGTCTCGTTTTCAATATCCTCGTCAGCAGTATATGACTGCCCTGAATCTTTGCTTATGCAAAGGCCCTTCGCAGTAGCGACATAGAGCACTCCGCCGGATTCAACCACGTCATTAACATCGTTTGAGAGCAGGCCCTGCGAAGTGGTAAACTGCGCCCATGAGCTTCCATTGTTAGTGGACTTCCAGAGCCCTCCACCTTCACCGCCCCTGGCAGCAACCCAGATTACATTCTTTGAAACATAAATACTCCTGATGCTGCTGATCGATACACCCAGTGCCTGGGGCAGGACCTTTTTCCAGTTTTTACCGTTATCGTTGCTGATAAAGATATTGCCGCTTTTGCTGCCAACCATGATCATTCCTGAATCAGTGATGGCAATGCTTGTGAATTTCTGGCTGCTGTCAGGCGTTGAACTCTTCCACCTGAGGCCGCTCTCAAGATTCAGCTCAAAGCTTATGTACTGGCCGAATACCCATCCGGTCTTGTTCTTTGGCAGTTTTATCTTATACCAGTAGTC
The DNA here is from genome assembly GCA_964440335.1 of uncultured Leptospirales bacterium. Lineage (GTDB taxonomy): Bacteria > Spirochaetota > UBA4802 > UBA4802 > UBA5550 > JAAYBQ01. The sequence continues at coordinate 12,095 of CAYTSF010000054.1, read as the reverse complement.
TGATACACCGTCTATCTCTGAAGGATGCTGAGACTTTTCGATAACATCAATAAGATCACCCCTTTTAAGGGTTGCAATAACCGTCCCGCCAGATGAAGCAATATTACGGACATTAAGTACGCTCGCTGTAACCTTTGCCTGCCCGGGCTCGAAGGTTGTGTCTTCGGCCACTACAGAAACGGCAATCATCAGCAGGACCGAAAGAAACAATGCTGCTTTTTTCATTTTCTTTCTCCTGAATTATCCCGGATATTAATGAGCATCCCCTTCTCCGTCACCTTCACTGTAACCTTCACCTGAATCAAAATCTGTGCGGCCTTCAAGCTTGATTTCACTGATGCATGTATCAGAAACTTTTCCCTTATATACTTTGTTTATCATGAACTTGAATGTTGAACCGTAGAGGTTCATGTCTGTTCTCTGGTAGTCCAGGTTACTGTCAACAAGCTCTATCACCTGCTCATAGCCGTTGCTTGATACAACCTTGAGCGAAGCGACCCTGTTGTTGCCTGTGTAAGTTTCATCACTGGCCGCATAACCGTTTACAACGGCAACGTTTGTGAGAACAACCGGGTTCTCGAAGCTCAGGATGATATATTCGCCGATGCCATCATCGTCTCTTTTGCCTTCGCACCATGAAGTATTCAGTTTGCCGTCAAAAGCATTTCTCGGGTCATAAAGGGTCTCTTTTCCTTCACTTGAAAGGAACTGTGATGATGCGGAAATCGTAGCCTTGCCAAGCCCGGGAATGGTTATTGTCCTAACAACCATGCTTGCGTCTCCAAGGCTTGATTTAAGAATATATGCCTCTTTGCCCGGGAACTGGATAAGCACAAATTCATTCGCCTCTTCAATTTTAAATGCCACCTGCCCGGCCTTGACTGTTCCGGTCTTCTCGCTCTTGATGTTAGGCCTTGCATAAAGGTCTTCATCCTTGATTACAGTAACTGACTGGAGCTTCCCGTCTTTAACATTGGCTGCAAGGATCCATCCTTTTGTTGAAACTCCCTCAATTGATACGTTGAGATATTTCTTGCCGCTGAAATCTCTCTCTTCGTTAAAAATCACATATTCGCCGCGCTTAACTTTACCGTTTGGAACATTAACAGGTTTCTTTGCAGCAGGGTCCTCAACAAGGTACGAATCCACTGCAACTGTTTTAAAGACTTTTTCGGGCTCCTTCTTGCCGCATGAAATGCTGAAAGCAAGGGCGAGCACAGCTAATGAAACAATAAACTTTTTCACTGACATTTTGATCTCCTGTTCTTCATTAAATTATATTCAAATCTGCTTATAATGCTCATTGTTAAATACAATACCTGCCGGAACGCTGTATGTTCAGGTTGAGAATATATTTTATAGCAGGGATATATTCTATAATAATGATAAACAGCCCCACTGTAAAATTTTTTTACTTCTATTAAAATTAAATTATCAGTCAAGCTCTTTTTCGAGAAACTTTTCCTGATACTGCCCGAATATCTGCCGTAGAAAAATGGTGAAGATACAGTGATTAATCATAGAAAGGTTTTTGGATAATAATTTATGCGTAAAAAACTCCGCCAGGGCGGAGTTCATTTCTACAAAATTTTATAACTACATGAATTGCGGTTCCTTGTAGGAGTACATGTCGTGCACATGCCCTTCCCGCTGAGCCATGGCTGACCGTATTTCAAACCTCAGGTCGCCTGAACGCAGTGCATCGTGGAGCGCCCTCACATTGCTTATCCCCATGTCCTGGAAAGAATGCTTCAGGCCCTGTATAAGATAGGGGAGATAATCGTTGAGTGAGCCTTTGTCCATCACGGCTCCGGATACACCCTGGGCGACAATGATCTTTGCCTCCTCTGCAAAGTACCTGTTGTTTCCGCCTGCCTCCATTGCCTCTTTTGACCCCATGCCCCTGTACCTTTTCAGCCTTACGCCGTTTTCATAAAAGTAATCGCCAGGGGCCTCGTTTGTACCGGCAAACATTGATCCCATCATTGCCGCTGATGCGCCCAGAGCAAGCGACTTGGATATGTGCCCTATATTTGCGATGCCCCCGTCTGCGAGAACCGGAACACCCGACTTCGCAGCGTACCTTGCAGTCCTGAACACCGCTGTTGCCTGGGGCCTACCCACGGCCATTGTTGTCTGGGTGGTACAGATTGATCCCGGCCCCATGCCTATGCGGAGCGCGTCTGCCCCGGCCCTGATGAGTGTTTCACACTGTTCCTCTGTCACAACGTTGCCGCCGATTACGTCAATTTCCGGGTACTTTGCCTTGATGTATTTGATCATCTCAACCTGGTACACCGAGTTGCCCTGCGCCGAGTCTATCACCACAACATCGACTCCAGCCTCATGAAGCGCTGCGAGCCTCTCCTTTGCCTCATCTTTAGTAGAGATGGCTGCGCCGACCCGGAGGTGTTTCTTTGCGTCCTTTGATGCAAGGGGGTACTCCCTGTTTTTAAGCAGGTCGCTCCTGCTCATAAGTGCAACAAGTTTGCCCTCTTCATTGACTATGGGGAGTTTACCTTTTTTCGATGACCTGAGTATCTTGTTCGCGTCGTTCAGGGTGATTCCCTCTCGGGCCACCAGAAGGTCTGTGGTCATGACCTCTGCCAGCGACCTTGACCTGTCGCGCTCAAAGTCAATGTCACGGTTGGTAACGATTCCCACAAGCCTTGAATTTAGCCTGCCATCTTCAGTAATGGGTATCCCTGAAAAATTAAACTTTGCCTTGATAATATCAATATCGCTGATCCTGTGCTGCGGGGAGAGCACCATGGGTTTATTGATGAACCCGTTTTCGTATCTTTTTACACGACCCACCTCTTTAGCCTGCTGTTCGATTGTATTGTTATAATGGATGATCCCTATTCCGCCCCACAATGCAAGGCCTATTGCCATTTCAGATTCAGTCACGGTGTCCATGGGGCTCGATACGAGCGGACTTTTTATCCTGATGTTTCTTGTGATCTGTGTTTCAAGGTTTACCTCATCAGGAGCGAAATCTATGTAACCAGGGAGTATGATGAAATCGTTGTATGCATAACCTGTTTGCTGGGTAAATATCTCTTCTGCGGAAAAACCATCTTTTACTGACATTTTAGACCTCTATTGAGTTGTGTGTTTTATATATTATAGCAATTATTACCGGAAAAAAATATTATAGAGTGCTTATTTTTCACACATGTATTTGTCAACTACTTGATATAAAAAATGGATGATTCAAAAAAATCGCCCCTTACCATTAATTATTTGCCATATAATCCCGCCTGTTCTTTCTTTAGCCATAACTTAAAACGGGATATGAATAGATGGCTGACTGTAAAAGATGCGGCATGTGCTGCCAGGACGTGAGGCTGGCAGAAAGCCCTGAACTCCTTCAAAAGGCATACGGCTACTGGAAAAAAACAAAACAGATAGACCCGAACTTTTCTGAAATCTACCTCATATATCCCATGCTTGAATTCAAGTTTGAAGTTCCTGCGGAGGACCTGCCCTACCATTACAGGTGCAAACACTACGCTGTAATTGACGGGCTTCCCGCATGTTCCATTCATACAATACGCCCCAGGATGTGCAAAGACTTTCCCTACTACGAGGACGTTGCGCATCTGGAGCAGGAGGAGACCATAAGCCCTTACGAGGGCTGCGGCTACAATGACCCGGACTGATCCCCTTCATGCGGAAGGTACTCGCTGTGAATGTTAGACATGGATCTGAAAATGTTTTTCACAGCGGCAGGGTCCATCTCCTTCATCATTGCAAGCATCCTCTTTGCCGAGTCCCTCTTTGATTCGCATGAATAGGGGCAATCCTTCAGCATCGGCGGAAATTTTTTCATTCGCGCGTACTGTTCAATTTCACTCTCCGAAAGAAGCAGCAGGGGCCTTACAAGTTTCAGCCTCCCTTTAAACATGGAGAGTAACGGAGGCATGGAGCTCATGGTCCCGCTGAAGACCATGTTCATGATGAAGGTTTCCACCGCATCGTCCATGTGGTGCCCCAGGGCCAGTATGCCGCAGTTATTATCTGTGCAGTAATCGAAAAGGGCCTTCCGCCTGTGCCATGAACAGACAAAGCACCTTGACTTTTCAGGGCTGTGATCCAGGTCAGCATCGATTGTGATTGATTTAAATGGTACAGAAAGTTCCGCGCAGAACTGCCGCATGTATTTAAGGTCTGCCTCGTAGCCAATGCCTGGAATATGCACATGGACAGCGTGGATGCCGTAAGTCACGGGCAGCCTGCGTCTGCGGCGGGCAAGTGTTTCGAGAAGCACGAAGGAGTCCTTGCCGCCTGAAAGTCCCACTGCCACGCTGTCGTCACCTGCCACAAGGGAGTAGCGGTTGATTGCCAGGCCGACCTTTTTTTCCATGTCCAGGTAAAAATCTTTTCCCATTCCTTCACCAATGAAAAGCCCCGCAGGATCTGCGGGGCCGGATTGTTATTTCCCGCCTGCGGGAAGAGTTCGCATGTAGAGCCTTATGCCGCTCCAGTTTGCCGGATGTTTATACTTTCCGCTGCGCATGGCCTCTCCCGACTTCAGGAATGATTTCTCGCTGCCCGAACCTTTAGAAAGCTCTGAATAATACGATCCGACAAAGGCCGCGCTGTTCAGTCCCCTGACTGCCGCGTTGTTCACAAGAATATTTCCTTTTGTAAACGATCCGGAGGCCAGCACCATGTCTGTTACAGATGCCCCGCTCATATCGCCTGCTGTCATGTAGATCATACTCGATCCCGAAACTTTGCCTGCTATGGGATTATTGCTTCCATCAACAAATTTTTTCCTGGTGATGCTGTAATTCACGTCTCCAGCGATATGTACAACGCCTTCCTTTGCCGATGATTCAATCGAATAGGATGAACCTGATTCCCTTATGGCCGCGCGCTCAAGATAGGAGGAACGGTTTTTCGCGTCATATGAAACGATCTGCACCGTGCCTGTTTTTTCATTAACCGGCGCGGAGAGAAGGAGCGGTGAGGCCATGTATACTATTGAATATTCTTCGCAGAGCATTTTTCCGTCACCCGCGATTTCAAGCGGCAGGTTCTCGGTAAACGAATCGCAGCAGAAGATTATCCGCTTCCGGTCTTTCAGCACCGCGTATACAGGGGCCAGGAAATTTTTTAATTCCTTTGAAACCGCAGCCAGGTCTTTGCCGGCGGCCGCATCGGCCCTGTACCTGTCTATGATTTTCCCGGCCTGTTCATATCCACCCTCGATAATTTGCGCCTTTTTCTCTTTGCTGTCGATCATCCAGATGAAGATGTCATTTTTATTCTTTGCTATGTTAACATAGACCGTTCCTTCGGGAAGCGACTTCTGCAGCTTATCGGTTTTTGAAACATCGGCGTCTTTAAGGAAATTGGTCCCTGAAACAGCAGAGCCCATCGCGAGTTTTTTCATCTCGCTGCTGTTATGCGCTTCACCGTAGCTGCCGGTTTTCATCCGGTAATTGACAAATTCTTCAAATACGAGCTGCACGATGACATCGGTTCCCGGTTCAGCGGCAAGCGTCGTGTCTTTCTTCAGAACATCGAGTACCGTGCTGAAAAGCTTCTCGAACTGCGCCGCGTCCGCAGTGGTGGCTGATTTAAGTTTGCCGAGCCTGTCAAGTTCAATCAGCGTAAGCTGCAGAGTATAAACGAACTTCTCCTTCTGGGTGAGGGTGGTGTTCCCTGCGAGCTGTGCGGCGCGTTTCTGCGCATCGCCGTACTGCCCTGTAACCGTGAGCAGGTTTATCATGAGCAGGCTGAGTCTCACATCGGTTGCCCCTGCCTCCCGGAAATACTTCTCCGCTTCAAGTCCCGTATTATATGCCTCTTTGTATTTTTTTAATATAAAAAGGTATCCGGCTGAATCTGCGGAGAGCACGGCTTTCATGAAAGGTGCTGATTCAGAATACTTTTTCATTTCGGTGCAGAGAGCAAGCGCCAGGGAATAATTATGTCTGTTGAGCGCAATTTCGCGCGCTTTTTTATAGAGGAGCATTGAGTCAAGGCCCCCCGATTTTTCAGTCATGCCTTTTAAATCTATGCTCTCCAGGAACAGTGCCGCCTGATCATATTGCCCTGCATCTGTAAAATACCCTGCGAGAAGAAGTATGGGGAATGGTGAAAGTTCATCGTAACCCTCATCGCCTGCTGCAAGCGCCACTGCAATGTCAGAGATCTCATCCGGTGAACCTTTCTTTTTAGCCAGTGCGATCATGCCGTCAAACCTCGACGATGAACCTGCAGCCGGGACCTTCCCTGATACGCTCATGGCCAGAAGCATCTCCCTCTCGGATGAGAAGGAACCATCGGGTATGAGATGTACTGCTTCGCGCGCAGCACCCGAATCGAGCAGCGCGGAAAATGATACAACCAGGTAGAGGTATCTTTCGCGAGGGATGATTGTTGCTGTTTTCTTCTTATCCGCTGCGCGTTTTACCGCTGTAATATCCCCGTTCACCGCAAGGTCAAAAATAATCTTCAGGTATTCCATATCACCTGATATAGAAGGGTCACTTTTCATTGCCATGAATGCAGACCTGGCATCACCGGTTTTCCCCTCGTATAACAGCTGGCATATTTTAAGAATCCCCGAAACCGCCTTTTCCTGTTCCGTGGACGTGCTCATGTTTTTTACCGTTTCTCCGGCACCTGCCAGGTTTCCTGCAAGGAGGTTCACCATCCACAGGTTAACGGCATATGTAATTTTGTCGGCGTTACCAAGGAGAGAATTCCACCTGGCAAGATGCACCCCCGCCGCCCTGAACTCATGTCTGCCCATCTTTTCAATATAGAGCCTTAATTCCTTTTCAGCGGATTTCTTCGCTTCAGCCGTGTCAGGCTGGAACATCTTTATATAACCGCAGGCCAGATGTCTTCCTTCGGGATACTTTGTGCCCTGAATAAAAAGCGCATCGATCAGGCCGGAAACCGTTTCGGGTTTTTCATCACCGGTAAATATTACCCTGGTGGCGCCGCAGTAAAGGGCCGCCTCGGATGCGAGCATCGTGCTGTTGTAATCGCCGATTGATCCCGCAGCTATGATGCAGGCGGGGGAGATGCCTGAATCAAAGAGCGAAGAGGCGTCAGTGCCGGTTGCGTCTTTTTTTGTTGAG
>CAYTSF010000054.1:2288-4889 GCA_964440335.1 uncultured Leptospirales bacterium | reverse complement strand
GCCTGAATCAAAGAGCGAAGAGGCGTCAGTGCCGGTTGCGTCTTTTTTTGTTGAGACAACCACTGCAAATTCCGCAGGGTTGAGTTTTTCGTTCCACTTTGTTATTTTAAGCCCCGGCACTGATGAACTGATTTTTGACACAGACGATAGAACATCAGGTGACAGTGGATTTGTGTCTGACAGGTAGTACTTTATCCTGTCCAGCCCGGCGATAGCACTGAAGGGGCCTATAAATGTAATGCCTGAATTCATCATCGAGATGAAAGTTTCATTGAGCAGGATAAATACCGGCTTCCCTTCACCTGCCGCCGCGAGTTTGCTCACGGCATCCTGCGAGGCGTCTATGTATCCTGAACTGAGCTTTTTATCCGATATCTTCCAGTAAAAGAGTCTGCTCCCTGCGTCATGGAACCTGTATATGTCATACCTGACATCAGGGATTGAAACCGGTTCTATCTCAAGGTACGATGCTATCATGCCGTCAGCGCTCTCTGCTGCCTGGTACATCGCGTCTATGTCTGCTGCCTGCTGCTTTGCCTTTTTCCGGAGCGCGGCGAGTTCAGGGGAACCTGCCTTTGCACCGGTTTTGAGCAACGCGGATATCTGCTCCTCCGTTGAAGCGAGTATGCCGATGGCTGCCAGGTAGTCGTAGTATATCCCCCTGTCGTAGCTGTTCTTGAAACGCGGGGATATTGAATTAACAAGCGCTATGCGGCAGAACCTTGAATACCTCTCCGATACAACAAAGGCCTTTTCGGTTTTACCGGATGCTATGAGCATCGAGATGTATTCCCTGTATATCTGCCTGACCCTGTTTGAATGGGATATGACAAGCAGCGGGTGCTGTTCAGCAATCTCAATGGCAAGTGAGATGTTCCTTTCCGCAATGCCGCGGTAATCGGTTTTTTCAACCTGCGCACCCGACCTGTTCATGAATGAGCCCAGTGCGTAATCCGCTGAAATCTTCAGCCACCGCAGTTCATTGCTGTCTGCAATAGTTTTCGCGTCAAGCAGCGCCACATAGGCCTTCTCGTATTCCCCGCGCTTTTCGTAGCATGCCGCCGCATTGATCAGGAGCCTGCATTTAAGTTCAATGTTCCCCTGGGACTCCGCAACCGGTATCGCGGCCTCGAAGCCTTTGAGAGCGTCTGAATAATATGTAAATATCTCATGGTTATCTTTGTAGAGGTTAATCGGCGCGTCCTTCGAGCCGGTATCGCGGAGCTTCCCATACATCAGCTCTGCCCTGTAGAACTTCATTATTGAGAGGGCAATGTCGAGTGAATAGTATATGCCCGTAAGCTCCTGGTCAATGCGCTGTATGGCCGCGTCCTTCTCCTCCTGCGTCACTTCGCGCTTCTTGGATTCGGCGATTTTCTCCAGCGCCTCCATCTCCTGTTCAATGCGCATATCGCGGACGCTCTTCCTGTAATTCTCCATGCGGTCAATTACAGCCTGGGTGTCCCTGAACCAGTCCCTTGAAGGATTCGTGTTCTCCTCTATCATCATGGCGTAGAGGTTAACGAGATTCATCATGGCAGTGAACATCCCCGTATTGTTCCCCTTCTCAGTGGCCAGGTCAGCAGCCTTGACGAACTGCTCCTCGGCATCGCCGAATTTACCTGACAGGAAATAGTAGTATCCCAGGTTGTTCATGGACCTTATTGTAAGGTCCGTATACAGGTTGGTACTCTTCTTCTCGGTCTGCTTTATCTTCCGCTTCAGCTGCTTGATCGCGCCAGCATAGTCGTTGTTTCTCAGGGCAATCTCCTCAAGCATGGATATGTTAAGAATCTTCTTGCTGAAGGTGTCGAGCGGGTAGTAAATGCTGCTGTCGCCTATTACCAGCGCATCAGGTCCAATGTCATAAAATGGGAACGTAAATGGACCGAGCCCGAATACGCCGATTTTTGCATAATATTTTCTCTCGTCGTCAGGGTATTCCTTGAGGAGCTGCGACGACTGTACAATCCACGAAGAGGCGGACTGTGTGTCCCCCTTCTCTATGTAGCACCATGCGATCTCCTGCATGTACCTGGCCCTGTCTATGTCGAGCTTGTTGTCATGGCTGAACTGAAGTATGGTCTTGTACCATTTTATGGCCTCGTCATATTTTTTGTCATACCTGCTGAAAAGCGCGAAGTACCTGTAGAGCACAAGGTACTGGGCCGCATATTTCTTTTCGTTTCCTGCTGCCATTGCCCTGTATATGCTGAAGGCGCGGTCTATCTCTTTATGGGCCTTCCCGGTGTCGCCATTCTGCCAGTAGCAGTATCCCACGTGGAAATAGAAGAGCGCCTCCTCAATATACGATCCGTAACTTTTTTTATACTTCTCTGCCAGCTGGTAGTGTTTCAGCGCTCTGGGGTAATTGAGCAGCAGGAAGTAGGTATTTGCCATATTCAGGTGGATATTACCCTCATTTTCAGGATTGAACTTTTCGTTATTCACCGTAAGGGCTTTTTCAAGGATGGCGATGTTCTTCTCCCAGAGGTGCGAGGGGAAGTACGTGTCGGCCGCGTCCTTTACATCGTCATCACCGGTGGACCTCTTGTAATCAATGTACTGGTAGTTCCAGCTCTTGAGGAGGTACGGCTCAAC
>CAYTSF010000054.1:0-2188 GCA_964440335.1 uncultured Leptospirales bacterium | reverse complement strand
TTCTCATGGTTCTTCGCAGCCTCCATGTGCTTGCCTGCGGCAGCGAACCTCACGCCCGACTGCTGGTAATAATCCACAAGCCACTGGAGTTTTTCACCAAGGTTCTCTGTCCTGAAACGGCGCTTGTAATTGCTGAAACCCTCGCTGTAGTATTTCTCGGCCTCGGCGTACCTTCCCGCTTTGCGTTCCATATCGCCCATGGCCATATTTGACAGGTGCGCCAGGATGTCAGTGGGCTGCACAAGCTTTATGGCCTCGTTGAATTTTTTCGAGGCGTTGTCGCGCTGATCAATGCGTTCATACAACAGGCCCAGTGCGTATTTAATCACGGGGAGTATGTTCTTGTCGTCCCTGAATTTCACCTCCAGGGTTGTGATCCGTTTTATGTACCTCTCAGCTTCAGATGCCGCGTAGCTTTTTTTCTGGAATACCGCGACAAGGTTCCTTGTAACAGTAATCTTCTGGTTGTTGTTACCTTTTGCAAGTATCAACACTGCGGATTCAGAGAGCGTGCCGCTGCGCAGGTCATCATCGCACAGCGATATCTTTACCTGGATATCCATAGCCCTTTCAAACTTGGAAAATCTCCTGAGCAGCTCCCTGTATATGGCAGATGCCGAAACCGCGTCGCCTGAGGCGTAGAGCGAATCCGCAATGTCCTCCATTGCAAAGGGGACATAGAAGCTGTTATCCTTATCTGAATATAGCCGTGAAAGCAGGGTGTCAGACTTAATCTTCCTCCCGGCCTTCAGGTCCTCCTCCATCTCAAGGAGCATGGCGGCATAGGGATCTTTAGCTGCCCTCTTCTTCAGTTGTGCCAGTACGCGGTCAGCATCCTTTTTCTTCCCGGACGTTATGTAGAATTCCGCCAGCTTGCCCAGCGACCTGACAACGTATGTCTTTGATGAATTGTCAGTGCTGCTGCCGAAGAAGAAATTTATCGCGTCAAGGGACATCTCGTATCTTTCACTGTCATCGTACTCGTCGATGTACGTTGAACAGAATTCAGACTGGAGCTTTGCATTCTGCTTTTTGGGGATAATCCCTGAATCGGGGATTATGTTGAGGTTTATGTTTTCGCCGGTGATATCGGTGTAAATGATAATCCCCTGGTAGTCCCTGGTCTTCATTACAGGGATCCACTTTGCCTTGAAGGATGAAACGGACTCCTTCGTAAGCCTGTATGACAGCCCGGTCTTTGTATCAAGGAACATGAGCACAGCCCTGTCCTGCAGGTCGAGCTTTTTGTTTTTGTTGGTGTCTTTTTCAATCAGCGAATAGATGTATTTGTCGCTCTCGCCTGCAAATGCCGGGTAGAGCTTTATGCCGGGCTCCGCAGCGATTTTAACGGTTTTCCCGCCATCAACCTCAACAGTGAAGAGGTCGCCATCATTGCTCTCCTTGTAGGAGATATATACTATCTTCCTGCCGTCAGGGGAGAATGAAGGATAATCCCCGCCCGTAGTGGTAAGCTGTTTCCTGTTTGATCCGTCCGCGTCCATGGTCCAGATGTTTGTTACACCGTTCCTGGTGGATGAATATGCGATGCTCTTGCCGTCAGGGCTCCACACAGGGTTGGCATCGCGGGTATTTATGATTACACCGGATTTGCTGTCGGTCTCAAGCGTCCTGTTCACAACCTCGGCGTCCAGGGTATCAAGCGATGCAGTCGTATCTCGTCCTGCAGCAATTAGCTTCGCAGGGTCAAGTTCAACGGTGTAGATGTCGCCCTCCGGGTCCTCCCTGAACGAAACGAAGGCCAGGGTCTTCCCGTCCGGAGAAACAACAGGGTTAATGTCCTTTGAGGGGTGGCCGGTCAGCCTGATGGTGGTGATGTCGTCCATGGCCCTGAGGTAAATGTCAAAATTCCCGCTGTCCAGGTTTGATGTGTAGAAAAAGTACATGCCGTCCAGGGATACATCTCCGTCTGTTTCGATGGACTGCCCTATGGTAACAGGAATGACACGCCCTACATTGAACCTGTACTCCTTGTCAATAATCCCCGCGTAGCTGAAGTTTACATCTTTCTTCTCCTCGTCATCGCACGACAGGGCGGCCAGTAATTGCGCGGCAAGCAGCGCTATGAATATAAACTTTTTCATTTCTTTTTCACCCATTTGCCGGAGTTCTCCTGGACCCACTCGCCCTGCGCGGCCTGGACCCTCTGCTCGTCGGCAAACATCCTGCC
>CAYTSF010000053.1:8454-20348 GCA_964440335.1 uncultured Leptospirales bacterium | reverse complement strand
CTCCGCGCTATCCTGCACGCGATATCCGCCTCTGCCTCCTTCTGGTCTGCATAAACTTTTCCGCCCGAAAAGAGGACAGGCACCCTGTACTTCGCAGCGACCATGAGCCCGTACATGACGCGCTTCATTGACTCGGGCACAAGGCTCCCTGCGCCCTCCTCATCAGGAGACTGCTCGATTATGCCTCCGCCCAGGACAACAACAAGGTCAGCATTGTAATTCAGGTTCAGGTCAATGGGCGGCACGAAGTCTTCAAGCGGCCAGAGTAGCAGGTTTTTTACAGGTTCAATGGAGAGCACGTAAATGAGAAGGATATCTGCAACGATAAGGTAAAGTCCCCTGCGGTAATTTTTTTTAAGGAGCCACAGCGCCACTATGAGTATGATGATGAAGATCGAAGGGGGGAATATTATGAAGTTGAAGATTTTCTGTATAACAAACATTGCATGAACTCCTGTGGCCTTATTGCCCGGCAGTGATATATGACAGGAGGGCCAACGGAAAAAGTTTATGCAACCAGAATTTTATAAAGTGCGGCCTGTTGTAACGCTCCGCGCCAGGGATTGAAGCGTTACCCCGCAGCGCGCCGGTTGCCGCGCCATTCCCTGAGCCTGGCCAAAGTGTACCTGGACACCGCGCGCGAGGAGTTTAAGCGGAAAGCCCGGCCCCGGCATGGATATGGTTTATAAGAGCTGAAGGGGTGAGCCCGCGAACTTTGCACGGCAACAAGATAATTCTAATCAGAAATTGCCGGGGCGGCGCCCATAAAAAATTAACCTGCATTCACGAAATTTTACTGATAATTGACCGTTCGGGATTCCATGGTAATTTTTTATCTTTACAAAATCCCCTGAAAAGATTAAACTTTTAAATATACGGCGGCACAATGAGAAGAAAACAGATTAAATATTTTGCTTCATTGATTATAATGCTTGCATGCGCCTTTGCAGGCATTATCCCGGCCTATGCGTTCGACCCGGTAACAATAAACATCACTGACCCGGTGGAAAACGGCACGCGCGGCATGTACAGCGGAACTATAACCATAAGCATCCCGGAAGGCACATACGTCTACGCCAACCCCAAAGGCCCCGGCATTGGCAAGGCAGCTGTGATTACATTAAAACTCCCTGCGGGCATGAAAGCCTCGCAGATTGAATACCCTGCCGGCGAAAAATACACGCCCGAAGGTTTTGACGAGCATGTCTTCATCTGGAAGAAATCGGCGAAAATCCGCTTCACCATTGCCGCCGGCAAAAGCGTAAAGCCGGGCAGACACAAAGTGATTATGAACATCAACCTGCTTCAGTGCAGCGACGCATGCCTCCCCTATGATAAAAATTTTGAACTGATACTTGAGGTGAAGGGCCGGTCCGGGATTAAAGCCGAGATCGATGACGCTTCGTTATACGATGACAATTCTGAAACAAAAAAGAGCTCTGCCACTCTCACCGATGATCAGAAAAAAATAATCGACAGGCTCAACATCTCGCCATACCACGCGGGTAAAGTTGTAAAGGACATCCTGGAGGCAATACTCTTCGGCATACTCGCGGGGCTCATACTCAATCTCATGCCCTGCGTGCTGCCGGTGGTGAGCCTCAAGATCATGGCCCTGGTGCGCCACGGTTCAGCTGGAAGCTCGGCGCGAAGGCACGGGCTGGTTTTCTCGGCGGGCATAGTCTCAAGCTTCATGATACTCGCAGGGCTCGCAGCGTTTTCAGGCTACAAGTGGGGCGGGCTTTTCCAGGAGAGGGCTTTCATCATAGGCATGAGTGTGTTCGTCTTCGCGATGGCCCTCTCGCTTTTCGGCGTGTTCATCATCAACGTGCCGGGCTTCGCGGGACGCGCAGCGTCAAAGCACGGTACGGACAGCTACAGCGATTCATTCGTCAAGGGCATGCTGGCGACACTGCTGGCAACTCCATGCAGCGGCCCGTTCCTTGGCGGCATACTTGCATGGGTTTTCATTCAGCCCGTATATGTCATCTTTCTTGTTTTTTCTTCTGTAGGATTCGGAATGGCCCTGCCATATATTATTGTCGCGCTCAAGCCGGGACTCGCCAGGTTCATCCCCCGCCCCGGAGACTGGATGCAGACCATGGAAGAGGCCATGGGCTTTCTCCTTCTCTTTACCTCCGTATACCTGCTCTCCCTGCTTGACCGCAACACGGCCATATCGACCATACTCCTCATGGTCTTTGTGGCAATAGGGCTCTGGCAGCTGGGCAGGTTCGGGTCCATGGAGAAGACGCGGCAGGCAAGGCTCGCCTCCCTGCTTGCGCTTGTATCTATTGTTACACTTGGAATCATTGTATCCTTTATCTTTTTCGCGCCGCAGCATGGGCACAGCAGGCCTGTGCCTTTCAGCATACAGGAACTCATGGCAAATAAAAATTCAGGTAAAGTAACTGTCGTGAATTTTACGGCTGACTGGTGCCCCAACTGCAAGCTTGTGGAAAAAACCGCACTGGGGGCTGACGAGGTGCAGAAACTGCTCAGGGAGAGCGATATAGTTTTCATGACCGCGGACATAACAGAAAAAAATACCGCTGCTGAATACTTCATGTCAAAGCTCGGCAGCAGTTCAATCCCCTTCCTTGCAGTCTTCCCTGCGGGAAAAAATTTCGCCAGCCCCGTGTGCCTGCGCGACATCTATTCCGCAGACGATGTCATAGAAGCAATAAGGCTCGCGCGGAAAAAGAGGTAGCCGGGAGAGATGCTCCTGGCCGCAGAAAATATCTATCATACAAGGGCTTATTTATGACAGAACATTCCACCACAACAATTGACGATCTGAGCAACCAGAAGGCCTTCTTCATTGACATGGACGGCGTAATCAACAAGGGCAACACCCTCATACCCGGCGCCCGCGAATTTGTCGACAGGCTGAAGAGGGGGAACCACAAGTACCTCTTCATCACAAACAACTCATACTACACGGCCGCAGAACTGCGCGAAAGGCTGTCATCCATCGGAATCGATGTCGATGAAAGCGCCTTCTTCACATCTGCAATGTCAACTGCCAACTTCCTTGAAAACCAGAACTATGGATGCACTGCCTACGTCATCGGCGGCAGGGGGCTGCACCAGGAACTTGAAGGCGCCGGTGTGAGAATAACAAAAGATAAACCTGACTATGTAATCGTTGGCGAGACCGAGGAATACGACTACATGAGAATTATCGAGGCCACACACCTCATACAGGAGGGGGCAAAATTCATTGCCACAAACCAGGACATTACAGGCCCCACGCCTCGGGGGCTTGTCCCCGCATGCGGCGCCCTGGTCGCGCCCATTGAACGGGTGACGGGAGTCAAGGCCTACTTCCTGGGCAAGCCCAATCCTGTTATGATGTACTGGGCAAGGAAAAAGCTCAGGGTGCATTCGCGCAACTCCTTCATGATAGGCGACCGCATGGATACCGACATCGTGGGCGGACTCGAGGCAGGTATGACCTGCTGCCTTGTTCTTTCCGGCGTGACGTCCAGGGAATCAATGGCCAGGTTCCCCTACCAGCCGGATTATGTATTTGATTCTGTTGCTGACATAGACCCTGACACTATCCTTTCCAGGTGGGACAGGAAGTGCAGGTGAGATGGCACCTTTGAATCCGAAAACAGCGTTAATCTTTAGCCTGCGGTGTTTACATTTGCAGCCTTTTTTGCCATTATCACTGAAGTTTCCTGCGGGGATAATGACAGTTCCACAAAAAATGTCTTTTCCTTTTATTCTGTATATATTAAACTATCCTTCAAAATAATCCGGAGTGGTATTTATGAAACTGAAAAAATTCTTGGTATGGATTCTCACAGGTTCGGTAACATTTGTCCTGACAGCATGTTACGGTGCGCCGGTCAGGCCCAGGGATGACAAAGGCACGGTAAACATAAACAATAACACCATCAAGGGACTTGACTACGAGGCCTTTGCAGAAAACAACCGTGAATTATCCGGCAAGTGACCATGATTTAAACCGTACCGCCCATGATAAATTCTCTGCGCTCATGGACTCACAACCTATATAAACATCTCGAAATACGGGACCATAAACTCAGCTACCTGTTCCTTGAAATAACAAGGCGCTGCAACCTGAGCTGCAGGCACTGCGGTTCTGACTGCAGCCCCTTTGCAGGCACACCCGAACTTACCGCAGAGAGCTGGATGAGGATAATCGATTACATCCACGACACATTCGGCAGGGGCGTGACCTTTATCATCACAGGCGGGGAGCCCCTGGTCCATCCACAACTTGAAACAATCGCAAAGCATATAACAGGCAGAGGTATGCGATGGGGCATGGTGACCAACGGCATGGCCCTTACGGGCGAAAGGATGGACCGCCTTATCGATGCAGGCATCTACAGCATAACAGTGAGCTACGACGGAAGCGCGCAACCGCACAATTACCTGCGCGGATCGGACCATGCGCACGCCAGGGCCGCTTCCGCTGTTGAACTCATTGCACACTCATCCGTGCCCATGAAAGACGCCGTGACCTGCGTCTTCCCCGGCAACATCGACGAACTCGAAAGCATTGCTGACTTCATGTGCGTAAGCGGCATGCCAGCATGGAGGCTCTTCCGTATATTCCCCAACGGGCGCGCCGCTGCAAATCCTGAACTTCTCATGGACCATGAACAGACCTGGCGCATGCTAAACTGGATTGCGGCAAATAAAAAAATTTATGCCAAAAAAGGTCTGGCCATAAACGCAAGCTGCGAGGGATGGGTGCCTTTCGCCTTTGACAGGCAGATCAGGGATATGCCCTTTTTCTGCAGGGCAGGCATAAACATCGCCGCGATTTTATGCGACGGCACCGTCACCGGCTGTACAAACAACAGCCCGGATTTTTACCAGGGCTCAGTGATGAAAGACAGCTTCTCATCCTTATGGGAGAATGGTTTTGAAGTTTACAGAAACCGTCAGTGGGTCAGCAAAACCTCCTGCGCATCGTGCGTTCACCTCAAACACTGCAACGGCGGATCGATTCATTTATGGAAGGGCCTTGACAAAAAACCGGAATTCTGCTACATGAATGGAGAGGCCAAAGCCCCGGGCAGCCCGGAAACGAAGCCGCGAAAATAAACAACGGAGAAACATTCTGAAAGCATTCACAAAAAGCGACACCGGGTTTTTCATAAACATTGCGAAGGAGGCCGGTGAGTGGGCTTTTGCCTACCAGCGCGAGCATATAAGCGTATCCCGTAAAGAGGACAGGTCTATCGTGACTACTGCCGATCTGCGCGTGCAGGAATTTCTTCTCGACAGAATCTCCTCACAATACCCTTCGTTCAGATTCATCTGTGAAGAGACACCGGCAGACAGGGCCATCCTTGCAGATGACGAGACCTCCATTATCATTGATCCCATTGACGGCACGGCCATGTACAGCATGCACCTTCCCATTTGGTGCGTGTCCATAGGTATATTCTGCGGATTTAAACCCGCATACGGTTTCGTGTACTCTCCGGGCTGCGGCATGATGTTTCATTCCGATGACGACGCATCATACCTTAACGGTACCAGGCTCAGCGTGGACAAATCGATTGTAATCGATAACGAGACAAATATATTCTATTCATCCGAGATACGCGATATCAGGATAAACTTTCCCGGCAAGGCGCGCAACCTTGGATCTACGGCCCTCCACGCATGCCTTACAACAGACAACATGCGAAACAGGGCGCTGGCCTTCATAGGCAGGTCTTTCCTGTGGGACTGGGCAGGCGCAATACCGGTAATGGAAAAAGCGGGGGTATCGGTGCGCTACGTAGATGGACGCGAACTGGACTACGCGAAGATAATAAGTAACGGCTACGAGCTGGAGGACTATGCCGTTGCATACACCTGCAGCGATTTTTCCACCATACAGAAAATTTTTTCCAGGTAAAAATAATTTCATGAATTTTTAAAGACCGGCATCCCACTTCGCGAAGGTACGGGTGCCCGGTTAGTAATCCTACGTAAAATTGCCTGCATCCCTGACTTGTCGTGTCATGAACAGTTACCGCGAAAGACCGGCTCCACTACTGAACAATATCTTCTTGACAGCATATAATTACATATATATCATTTACACTGTATACTATATAGCATATAACGAAATGATCAGGGCACTGTCATCCCGGCTGCAGCAAAAGCGTAATGCCGGAATCTCATAAAACTCATTCTATGGGATTCCCGCACCTGTTCGGAGCTTTGTCGAAGCATTCGCGGGAATGACGATGTATGTACCAGTTCAATCGTTAACTGCTATAAATACATCAATTACAGGAGTTATTTAATGAAAGTCTTCCATATCTTACTGACATTATTAATCATCACAACACTTTCAGTTTCATGTAAAAAAGAGAACAAGGCCGCTGAACCAAAATGGGTTGTAAACATCAGCGACGGCCTGCGCATGAGGGAAACGCCTGATACCAGCGGTAAAGTTATCGTTGTAATACCTGATAAGGCCGAAGTAAAATTCATCAGCGAAAAAAGCGAAACCGTGACTATTGGAAGCACAACAGGCAAATGGACTGAAATCGAGTGGCAGGGGAAAAAGGGCTGGGTATTCGGCGGATTCCTTAAAAAAGTAGACCCCAACGCCGCAGAAGCGCCTAAAACCTTTGACGGCAATTATCCCAAGGCAGCCAACGGCTGGCACCTGCTGAACAAGCTGGCCAAAAGCTGGGAACGACTTATAGACTCAGAGGGCAAATATCATACATTTACACCATGCATGTACTCGCCAGAAACAATCTCTATCACCACAGATGAATCAGGCCCATCAATCAGATTTAACGGCGCAACAGACAGCGTGACATGCCGTAAAATAAAAATCAGGGAAACCGATGAGGGCAAGATCATCTTTACCCTTGACCAGTGCGGAACAAGTGAAGGGGAGATGAACGGGGAAAAAACAATGACCATGCTGTTTCTTTATGGCCCTGAAGAGGATATTTTTTCCAAAAACGAATGTGCTGAGTGGGATGGCGATTTCTTCGGAAATGAGCCTAAACTATTCGTCCCAACTAAAAACAAGGACAAGTTTGAAAACGTCACTGAAAAGTGCCAGTAATAAACCGATTTAGCTGATCTTAATTCTGCTTCCTTCATGAACTTAAAAACTTAAGCTCACTGCGGGAAGCAGAAAATCATTTTCCTATACAGAACCTGCTGAAGATAGAACCGAGCACATCATCCGCAGTAATCTCTCCAGTCACCTCTGAAAGAATACCTATGAGTTCATCAAGTTCAAAGGCAATGATCTCCTGCAGTTCGCCGCGCATAAACAATCCGGTGAGCCCTTCCATCTGAACGATCGCCCTGTCGAATATATCCAGCACACGAACATCGGCAAGAAACGAATTTTTACAATCAACAAACTCGCCGGAGATAACATTCTTCAGCGCCTCTTCAAGCTCACCGAACCCGGCACCGTTTTTTGCAGACACCGGGATAAAGCAATAACCGGTCTCTGCAGTGAGCTCATCAGTGCGGCCGGGATCAACCAGGTCTATCTTGTTTAAAACATAAATTCTCTTTTTGTCGCCAAGGCTGCCGATTATCTTTTTATCTTCTGCCGTAATGCCGGCAACCGCGTCAATTACCATGAGCACGACAGACGCGTCTTCAAGTTTCCTGCGCGTCAGTTCAATGCCCATGCGTTCGACTTCGTCTGCGGGTGTGCCTATGCCTGCGGTGTCTGTCAGGTTGATCCTGATGCCTGCAAGTTGAAGGGTCTCGCGTATGAGGTCGCGCGTGGTGCCGGGAATGTCCGACACAAGCGCCCTCTCCTCGTTCAGTATGAGGTTCATGAGGCTGGACTTGCCGACGTTGGGCCGTCCGGCCAGTATGACGTCCAGTCCATGCGACGCCCTGTTCCCCTCACCGCATCTTTTTCTTATGTCAGAGAGGGATGCGGCAACGGACTTCACCTGTTCCATGGCGCTGTCGTATGACACGAACTCTATGTCCTGATCCGAAAAGTCAATGCCCGCCTCAATGTCGGCCTTCAGTAAAATCAGTTTTTCGCGCAGATCATGGACCGCGTTCTTCAATGATCCATGCATCTGGCCAAGCGACGCCTCAATTTCCCACTCACTGCGCGCGGTTATAAGGCTGTTGATCGCCTCTGCTGCTGTGAGGTCCATCCTGCCGTTGAGGAAGGCCCTTTTTGAAAACTCACCCGGCCCGGCCGCCTTCACCCCGTTTTTAAAAAGAAGCTTCAGTATTTTACTCACGATAAGAGGGTTGCCGTGGCAGAAAATCTCTGCCATATCCTCGCCGGTAAAGCTCGCAGGGCCGCTGTAGAAGACAAGAACCACATCGTCAACGGCACGGCCCTCATCGACTATCGATCCGTATGCGGCATACCTGTTTTTTATTATTCCGCTTCTGCTGAAAATAGCACAAGCGGCCCTGTATGATTCAGGACCGCTCACCCGTATTATTGCTATCGATGAATTTACCGGCGCAGATGCCGGCGCGCAGACAGTGTCGCCTGACATTACTTTTTATTTGCAGGGGATATCCTGATCTTCCTGTATATCCCCTGGCCTTCACTCTTGGTTACAACGCGCTTGTCGTTCTGAAGCGTAAGGTGTATGAGTCTTCTCTCAAAGGGATTCATGGGCTCAAGGGTCAGGGGCCTGCCGGTTTTGACTACCTTAATGGCCATGTCGCGAGACATTTTTTTGAGCGCCTTCTCCCTCTTGTCCCTGTATGCTTCTATGTCGAGGATGATCTTCTTGTCGCTACCGGTCTGGTTGTTGATCATGAGGTTCACCATGAACTGGAGCGCTTCGAGTGTTTTCCCTTTCTTTCCAATAATGAGCCCTGAACTTGTTTTGCTGTCCAGTTCAACATAAACCTTTGTTTCGCCCTCCTTGATATCCCTCACAGAACCATCGATTCCCATTTTAGAGAGGAGCGACTCAAGGATCTCCCTGACCTTATCGCCCACATCCTCAGAACTCTCGTTATAGTAGATCCTGACCTTTGCGGGCCTTGACACGCCGAATCCGAAAATTCCGCTCTTCCCCTGATCGATTACTTCAACATTAACTTTAGAGGCGTCCCTTATTCCAAGTTCGGCAAGGGCCTTTTTAGTCGCATCGTCCGATGTGCGGCCTTCAACTTCGATTACTTTCATTATAAAGCCTCCCTACTTCTGATTGTAAAATATCGTATATTCCCATTTAAGCTTTTTTTCCTATTCTGTTTACTATTGTCTGGTGCAGTATCTGGTATGCGTTCTGCAGGAACCAGTAAAGCACAAGCCCTGACGGCATGCTCCAGAATATAAAGAGCAGTATAACAGGCATCATGTACATCATTATCTTCTGCTGCTGGTTGCTCGTGTCTGTCATGGTCTGCTTCTGCTGTATAATCGTAGAGACGGTCATGAGAAGCGGCAGGATATTTATGCTGAATCCTGAGATCATACCCACAGTATCGGGCATGGAAAGGTCAGTCATCCAGAGCATGAACGGAGCGTGCCACAGATCAATTGAATTTATGAGTGCGCTGTAAAGTCCGAAGAAGAACGGCATCTGAAGCAGCAGAGGCAGGCAGCCGCCAAGCGGGTTCACCTTGTTCTCCTTGTACATGCGCATCATTTCCTTCTGGGCGATCTCAGGCTTGTCCTTGTACTTCTCCTGCATCTTCTTGATCTGGGGATTGAGCTCCTGCATCTTCTTCATTGAATCCGTCGACTTCTTGGTCAGCGGCATGAACACTATCTTTGTAAGTACAGAGAAAACAACAAGCGACCAGCCAAGGTTCCCGAACAGCTTGTTAATCCATGTAAGCGCCCATATGACAAAATACCTTATGGGCTCAATAAGCGTGCTCACGTCCGATGCGTCTACGAGCATGGGATCTACCGACCGCAGCATGTCCTTGTCCTTTTCTCCAAGGTATATTCTGAAGGCCTTCTGTTCACTTGCACCTGCGGCCATCTCCTTCATCAGGACAGTCATGCCTGTCCTGTAGCCTGTATGGGCCCTGTTGTCGAAGAGCATTGATGTACCTGAAAAATCCTTTGGCTTCATGATAAGCAGAAAATACCTGCTCATGAGCCCTGTATAATCAATCGAACCGTCTTTTTTGTTCAGGTCGCCGGCCTTGGAAAAAAATCCGCCGCCCTTCATGACCTGTTCGTAATCCCCGGCCATTGAGTAAATACCGGTCATGTTATTATACCTGTTGGTATAATCCAGTTCAGGTCCCAGAATATCGGAGGCAGAGAATATGACAGAACCATTCTGGAATTTTAACGTATCCCTGCCCGTATTTATAAAATTGTATTCTACAAGAAAATCATAACCCTTCTCTGTGAAGCGGTAGGTCTTTTCAATCCTGAGCGGCTTGCCCTCAACAGTTACATCGGTAAAGAAAGTAACAGTCCGTTCATCAGCTTTTGTAAAATTCCATACCACGTCTGCCAGGCCTATACCGTTCATGAACTCATCTTCAGAAAAGTGAATGGCAAAATCCATGACACCCTTTGAACTGAACCTGTTGCCGAATACAAGGTCGATATTGCGCTCCCTGTAATTGGCTTTTTTTATTGAAGCCCCTTTGTTACTCAGTTCAAAGGTGAACTTCTCTGTAACCAGGCTGATAGATTCCTCTTTGATGTTTTTATTAACCGGTAAGATCGTAGATGGCGGCACAGTCTCTTTTTTACGGGAAGCATCATTTTTTGTATCCTGCACAGCGGTGTTGCTGTCCTGGACAACCTGGTTCTGCTGCACATTTTTTTTATCAGGGGCTATGACCCAGAACCAACCGATCCACACTGCCGCTGTTAGCAGAACCGCAAGCAAAGTTCTTTTTTCCATTTATAAATTCCTTTAATTGATATGTTGATAATTTCAAACTATAGAAATATGCGCGCTGTAATTCCGTAATTCATGTTACCTGGTGAAGATCAAATGACCTGAAACAATAGTTGCGCCGCATATCTGCTGACCATTGCATTAATGCACAATCAGGCATTATGACACGAAAAAGACCGGAAAGTTAAGGCAGGAATTGAAGCAAATACGAATTATTTCCTGAAACTGAATGTTTCAGGAACAGGGTCAAACCCGCTGCCGCCAAAAGGATTGCATGATAAAATTCTTCTGGAAGCAAGATAACCACCCTTTATTACGCCGAATCTCTTAATAGCCTGGACGGAATAATCCGAACAGCTTGGATAATACCTGCACGAGGCAGGGAGTATGGGTGATATTAACAGTTTGTAAAGCTTTATTATATAAACAGCCGTTACTGATAAAAACCTGCCGGCTGAAACGCTTATAATTTTAACAAGATTCATTCAAAACCCCTGAGCTTCTGAATACTTTTATTATATCGCTCTTAAATTCTTCAAAACTCATATCCCTGGAGCCTGGACCGGGTTTTATTATCAAAGTTATCCCTGTATTCATATCGTTTAATAATTCATGACAAATGGCTTTAATCCGTCGCTTGATCCTGTTCCTGTCGTGAGCCTTTCCCAGCTTTCTGCTTAACGATATTCCGATCTTGATATCGCTGACTTCTGAATTATAACTTTTCTCTTCTGTTTGACTCTTCAGCAGGATAATGATAACTGATTTACCCCTGTATTTTTTTCCTCTGGTGAATACTTCGTTAAATAAATTCCTGCCCTTTAATGAATACGCCTTTTTCACATCCTTCAGATAAACTAATTATTTAGGCATCCTTTTCTCATCTGAAACGGTAAGTCTTTTTCTTCCCTTTCTTCTTCTTCTCATGAGGACCTTCCTCCCCTCTTCTGTGAGCATTCTTGCCCTGAAGCCATGTCTCCTCACTCTTTTGGTCCTGCTTGGCTGAAATGTCCTTTGCATATGGTGTACCCCTCTAACATTATAATTTCATTATCGTTT
>CAYTSF010000053.1:0-8354 GCA_964440335.1 uncultured Leptospirales bacterium | reverse complement strand
TTTCAGTTTTAACGAAAAACAGGCTGTTTTTCTCTGATACGAAAGGATTATCGTAAAAATAGTTCGTTTTTTGTCAATATTAATTCCTTCAATTATTTAACAAGTGCTGTTACCGCTGATTTAAGGTCCGGGTACATAAACCCGTATCCGGATTCGAGAAGCCGCTCAGGGAGAGTTTTCTGCCCATGAACCAGGAAGCTCCCGAACTCTCCGAGAATTATTCTAAGCATAAATCCCGGGATGAAAGGTACAAGCTGCGGCCTGCCAGAAATCTCCGACATTACAGCAGTAAACTCCCTGTTTGTAACTATCCCCGGAGACGTGCAGTTATATGCACCTGACATTTTTTTATCCTTCAGCATTTGCAGGGCAATACCTGCCGCATCATCGACATGTATCCAGGGGAACCACTGCCTGCCGTTACCAAGCCTGCCCCCTGCCATAAACCTGAAGTTTTTCCATAACTTCGGGAAAGCGCCACTTTCGCTGCCGAACACAGTACCGAAGCGCATGACAGCAACCCGTACGCCAGGGCCCGCAGCCCTCATCGCCTCATCCTCCCAGTTGCTGCATACCATGGACAAAAAATCATTACCCGGCCCGTCAGATTCCTTCACCGGGTCATCACCACTCAGCCCGTAGTAACCTGTTGCAGAGGCATTGAGCAGCACCTTAACCTTCGATTTTTTTGATTTTATTCCATCAACAACATTCCTCGTTGAAATAATCCTGCTGTTATATATCTCCTCTTTTTTTTGCCGGTTCCACCTTGTAAAAATATTCGCTCCTGCCAGGTTAATGACAGCATCGTGCTGCGATAGCACCTGCTGCCATACACCCTCCACTGCAAGGTCACACCTGACATAATTAAATTCGGCGTGAAGAAGGTCTTTGTCACCACTACGGGCAAATACTGTTACTTCCATGCCGGCATCAAGCAGCTTTGATGTTATGTGAGTACCCAGGAATCCAAGCCCTCCGGTTATGGCAACTTTCATTCACTTCCCCCTGAAAACAATCTAACAACAAAATTGAATATATAGAATTAGTGTCACCCGGACAAGCATTTGTTCATCATTAAAACTTTTCCCGCAGTAAAAATTGTTTTATTTCCTGTAAAAAAAATGATACATTCAAGATTTATTTATAAATTATTACCAGACTTGTTGTTTTTCTCATTTTTAAGCCGGGGCCGGGGGCAAAGCCCCGGAGGCGCTGCACTGAGTAGCATCGAAGTGGGCCTCTTGTCAATGGTTCAGCAGGTTCACCAACCGTCGCAAAACGGAGTTTTACAACAAGTCTACTGATAAATTTTTATGAAAAGACTGACTGATTTACGTATTGAATAAAACTTGTAAAATATATGTTATCATTCAGATAAATACTTACGGTATCATGGTTTAAGGAAACCAATAAAAAAATTTAAATGTCCGGTTTCATGGAGGGGAATAATGTTCAATACAGAGAAAGTAGTTACAGACATGGCTGTAAATTCAGCAGAGCAGTACGTTACATTTCTTATCAATAACGAAACTTACGGTATCGAGGTGCTGAAGGTAAAGGAGATAGTGGGGATGACCACAGTCACTCCTGTTCCCAACAGCGAAAAATACCTTAAAGGCGTAATAAATCTTCGCGGGCTGGTTGTACCGGTTATTGACCTGAGGCTTAAATTCAACATACCGGAAAAGGAATACGACACCTTCACGGTCATACTCATACTCGAACACAGGGATTCCCTTGTGGGCGTTATCGTTGATTCAGTTTCTGATGTTATTACCGCGCCGGGCCAGCTGCAGGAGGTGCCGAATTTTCATGTAAGCATCCAGAGGGATGTACTGAAAGGGGTGCTAAACAAAGACGACACGCTTATTATTGTGCTGAACTCCGACATCATGCTCACAGTGAAGGATTTGGAAGCACTTTCAGAAATGGAGACCCAGCAGTGAGTGACCGGTATTAGTATCGCTCCCTGCTGTAATAATTTACTGCAATAAATTGAGGGGCTGGAGGAGATCATGAACATACATTCGTTTAAATTCAAACTCATGTCTTCAATAACAGGGATAGTGTTTACCGCAATTATGATTCTCTCAGTCATATCTATCGTAATCACTTACCTGACAATCAATGATGAGATTAACGAAAAGATGCCCCTCAAGCTGGAATCGATTTCACGGCAGATAGACATCAAACTGGACGCACATTCCTCAATAGTACGATCGCTGGCATCACTATGCCAGAGCAATGGAAGCAAAATCTCCAGGGCCGCATATATTAAATATCTGACAAACCTCAACCTGGACAACCCGCAGAGTTTCGGATTCGGCGTCTGGTTTGAACCATACATGTACAGCAAAGCGAAAAAATATTTCGGCCCATATGTTTACAAGAGCAACGGGGCGATTGTATTTACTGATGAATACGAAAAAGCATCATACGATTACCTGAGCCAGGGATGGTACCTTACAGGGAGGAATACAAGCGAAGAAAATATTGTTGCATGGTCTCCGCCATTCTTTGACGATGCAACGTCTGTAACAATGATTTCTGCTGTCTCACCTTTTTTTGATAAGAATAAAAATATTATCGGTGTGGCAAGTGGCGATTTTGACATTGTTGAAGTACAGAATATTATCAGCCAGATACGCGATGAAAAAACAGGGCTCAGGGCCTTCCTCCTCACAGCTGACGGGACATTCATGTCTTATGAAGATAAAAGCCTTATCATGAAATCAAGGATTGACCAGCACCCTGACAAAAACATGGCAGAGCTTGGCAAAATCATATTAAAAGAAAAAACCGGTGTTTCAACAATTGATCTTGCAGGTGAATCCACACGCATTTATTACAGCGAGATCAGGCAGACAGGCTGGATTCTCTGTACAGCCGTGTCAGAAAGCAAACTCTACGCGCCGGTTAAAAAACTGATTCTGGCAACGCTGCTTGCAATGCTTGCAGCAATTTCACTTGGCGTTTTCGCAAGTATGATTATTTCCGGAAGGATATCGACACCTGTTAAACTGATGAGCGAATTTTCTTCAAAACTCGCAGTGGGCGATTTTACAGAACGCATAACAATAACGCAGAAGGATGAAATCGGCCAGCTCGCGAAAGACCTGAACCTTTCAGCCGACAACCTCGAATCCCTCATAACAAATATTAAAGTAACTGCTGAAAACCTCAACCAGGCTGTAGACGAGATTACAAAGGGCAACCTGAACCTGTCGCAGCGTACAACAGAACAGGCATCAGCCCTTGAAGAGATCGCATCCACAATCGAGGAGAATACCGCTGCCGTTGAAAAAAACGCTGACAATTCGCGTGAAGCGCGGCGAATTACTGAGGATGGCGTCGACAAGCTCTCCTCGGGCATGCAGCAGTCTGCCATCGTCATGGAATCAATTAAAGAGATCAATGAGTCAAGTACAAAGATCAGCGAGATCATAACAGTAATTAACGAGATCGCTTTTCAGACGAACCTTCTTGCCCTCAATGCCGCGGTTGAGGCCGCTCGTGCGGGTGAACAGGGGCGCGGCTTTGCTGTTGTTGCGGGCGAGGTGAGGAACCTTGCGCAACGGTCTGGAAGCGCGGCAAAAGAGATTGAAATGCTTATCAAGGAAACCGTGTCCCGTGTTGTGAAGGGAACCGAGCTTGTTATCAAGTCCAGCGAGTTCATGAAGGCCAACACAGAGGCGGCAAAGATCACCGCTGAGCTCATATCAGAAATAGCCGCAGCCAGCGACGAGCAGCGCACAGGCATGGAACAGATAAATAAGGCAGTCATGGAACTGGACTCAATGACACAGCAGAACGCGGCCCTTGTCGAGGAGACAGCATCTGCCAGCGAAGAGATGGCAAACCAGGCCCAGGAGATGCTTGCCCTGATGTCCAGGTTCACCATAAGAAGAGAGATCAACAATGTTCCCCATGTAAAAACGGCAGTAACCATGAAGAAAGATGCTGCAATACCGGCAAAAGAAACAGGAAGAGCAAATATATCATCCGACTTAAAACCGAAGATCAACGTAATTTCTGCTGACCCGGTTTCATCAGGCAAAACAGAAACTGCTTCTGCACCGGCCGGTACAGATAGCGGGTTAAAAAATAGACAACAGACAGCCGCAAATCAGAAGAAAAAATCAGGACCGGTTAAAAAAACCATGACTGATGATTTTTTTGATGATGGCTTTGAAAAATTCTGACCTTTAACAGAGGAAACAATCATGACCGCCACAAGTCTCCTGGAGATTCAACCTTACGAAACATGCTCAATAAGACCGCCCACTGAAAACGCCAGCATAACCTTCAGGCTGGCCCGTAACTGTTACTGGAATAAGTGCGCCTTCTGCCCGGTGTACAAGACCGGCGCAAAATTTTCCAGACGCTCCCTTGATGATGTTTTATGCGACATAACAAAAGCCAAAAAAATATACAACCTCATCAATGAACGGGTATTGCTGAACAATCCCTTCGGCCGTGATGATGAAGGACTCTACAGCCTCATAACAAAAGTCAAGCAGGAGCACCTGCTGCATGGAAGGATAGACTCCATGCATGAAAAAACAAACAATCTTGAGGATGACCCGTCGCTTGATGAACGCTCCAGATGGTTTCTCACATGGTTCAAGGACAGACCAACTATCGAAGACAGCCTGACACACATCTATTCGTGGATGGTAAACGGCGCCCGCACATGTTTTCTTGGTGATGCGGACTCGCTGATTTTTGCACCTGAATTTATACAGGCCGTTACCGATGCCATCAGGAAAAATTTTCAGACCATAAACAGGTTCACCATTTATGGACGGACCAAAACCGCGGCAAAGGCAAGAACCGCTGATGACCTGAAACAGTACGCTGCCGCAGGCATAAACAGGGTGCATTTTGGAATGGAGAGCGGCAGCGACGCAGTTCTTTCCCTTGTAAAGAAGGGCGAAACCTCCGCTGACCATATTGAGGCAGCGCGGAAAGTCCGGGAGGCGGGGCTTTCATGTTCAGTCTATGTCATACCGGGCCTGGGCGGGGCCGTTCTGTCGCAGCAGCACGGAGAGGAGACCGCGGCAGCCATTACTGCAATGAACCCGGACTTTGTGCGCCTGCGCTCCCTGGAGATTTTTCCCGGAACAGGACTTGATAAACTTTCAGCATCAGGTGAATTCATGGAGGCTTCAGAAGAACAGGTGGTGCGCGAAATACGGGCAATTGTACTGAATACAGGCTGCGATACAGAGATAATCAGCGACAGCGCAACAAACCTTCTCGACATAAACGGCAGGCTACCGAGAGACCGTAAATTCATGCTCGAAATGATTGACTCGTACCTGTCAATGGACAGCCGCGAAAAAATCGAATTCAGTCTCAGGTCAAGGATACAGTCTTTCATGGGACAGTACGGCGGGCTATCAGATGACATTTATGAATCTTTAAGCCCCTTCGTCAGGCACGGGCAGCTGGACTTATCGGGTATCCCCGACAGCGACATTTCTGCTGTTACTAAAAAAATCAGGGGGAAGCTTATGCCCTGATACTCAGAAGTTCAGGATACAATTTTTCTCCATCCTTTGAGCATAAGCTCTTCATTTGTTGAAACGGTGTAGCCCGAAAAAAAATCCTTCATCTTAACGACGAGCTGCCCTTTCATGACTATGGCATCTGCCGAAATTTCCAGACTGTCAGCAAGGATTTTAACCCATTCCAGAAGAGAATCTTTTATGCCCCCTGTCATATCCGAATAGAGGAACACGAAGAGCGGTTCAAAAACTGATACCGCAGAGACCAGTTTCTGCGCCGATGGATCAGGCACATTGAGGCAGGCCGTAAAATATTCGTAGTTTATCATGGGATAAATCGTTACTGGAATATTGAATATCTCCCCTGCTTTTCTGCTGAGCTCAATGGATATCTCCCTGCTGCTGAAATCATCAAAAAGCACACTGGTAAAAAGCCTTCTCGATGTCTCCTCTGCCTCCACCCTCACAGAATCCTTTAACCTCAGAGAGTCAAACCTGAAAAGCTCGCTGCCCCTTGCGACAGGCACAATCCGCGATTTAAAATATATCCTGTCCGTGGTATAGACCGGGAACCTCCCGGAATCACCCTGTGAGACGATTGTGCCGGAGTTCGCCGAAAACTTGAAGTCAAGCCTGAGCATGTGTACAAAATCCATGACTCGCCCAGGTATTATCCTGCCGAGGTGAATTGAATGCTCTTCGGATGACGGGTTCCTTTTTTCAAAATATCGGTGCCCTGCAAGGTATGAGGGGATTATGGGCAGAAGCTGTTCGATAATCCCCCTTGCGTTATCATGATCGATACTTGACGCGGGGATTGAGGGGACCTGTATGGGTTTATCCAGAAGAAAAAATTCACGCAGAGTTTCATCGAGAAAAATTCCCGCAACATGCGGAGGGGCATCCGCATCAGCTGATTGAAGCAGGAGCCTGATCTCTTCAACGGGATCAATCTTACCTTTTGTCATATCATGGTCCCCCGATTCTATATGTATGATGCGCAGGATTTTGTTAAAATAAACATTGAACTTACAGCGCCTCAAAAATCACATTCAGCCATTTATAAAAATCACAACGCCGATTTCAGCAATGGTTTAAAGGGAAAACCCGGATAGAATATATATGTTCCCTTATTAAACTATAAATTATTTTCAGGAATAAAAACTGACTTTGCCAATAAATATCCCTAAAAATAGCTATTACCCTTGACAAATGCAATAATAATTTTATATAAATAGTTATATCCATAAGAAATTGGTATTCAACAGTTGCTATTATTTTCTGCCCGCCGCGGGCGGACGAAAAATATTCAGTTGCGTGTATATCCACTTTATGAATGGTATAAATGCTTTATTCCCGGATTTTTTACAGGATATATTTTAATAGCGCCTCACTAAATAGGCATTATAACAAAACTTCAGCAATAATTTGTGTAAATCAGTCAGATAGTGGTTATATTGTTTATACAGATTTACAATAAATTCACAGAGTATATGATATGGATGGATCTTTAATAAATGTTGGCGTAGCCCAGGTGAAAATCGGCAAGGAACCTGCTATTCTCAGGACGATACTGGGAAGCTGCGTGGGAATTTGTATCTATGACAGGATCAGGAGGATAGGCGGGCTTGCCCATATACTTCTTCCTGTCGATACATCAAATGGAACTACAATAGAAAAATTTGCCGATACAGCTGTGCCATATATGGTGCAGCTCCTCCTTAAAGAGGGCGCAAAAAAGGAATTTATGTCTGCCAAGATCGCGGGCGGCGCCTCCATGTTCAAGTTCGAGGCTTCGGTAAGCCTGGGCCAGATAGGCGAAAGGAATATTGAAGAGACAAAAAAAATTCTGGCAAAACTGCAGATACCTCTCCTTGAGGAGGATACCGGCGGTTGCGCGGGCCGGGTTATCGATTTCTTCCTCGATGACGGCCACATGAAAGTCAAGGCCAACGGCCAGGAAAAGATGTACTACAAGGTTTAACATAACCCGGAGTAATTATATATGCATGCACATATCAAACAGAGAATAGAAACCACCATAAACAATATCGCGGCGCTGCCGACCATACCCGAGGTAGCCACGAAAATCCTCAACATGGTCAATGACCCTGAAGTCTCTTTCAAGGCCGTGGCTGAAGAGATTTCCAAAGACCAGACCATGACAACCAACATTCTTAAACTCTGCAATTCAGCCTATTTCAGCAAGGGAAAAGAGATAACATCAATTGACCGTGCAATAGTAACACTGGGCATAAAAGAGATTACCAACATAGTCATGGTTATTGCAGCAAAACCGGTACTGGATAAAATGGTCATCGGCTACGACATAGGCAAAGGCGAACTCTGGAAGCAGGGGCTTCTGGTGGGGTCTTTTTCAAAAAAAATTGCGCTGCTTAAAAACAGGAAAGATATATCGGACGTCGTATTTACAGGCGGCATCATACACAACGTGGGCAAGACCGTTCTTGCGATTTTTGTACAGAATGCATACAACGATATCCTCAATGAAGTAAATACAAGGAATATTACATTCAACGAGGCTGAAAAATCAGTTATGGGCTACAGTCACCAGGAGATAAGCGAAAAGATCCTTGAAAAATGGAACTTCCCCCTGGTACTGCGGGCAATTGTACGCTACTACGCTGAACCGGAAAACGCGCCTGACCCTTACAAGCCCGAAGTTTCCATAGTTCATATAGCGAGTGCCATAAGCACCATGGCCGGCATAGGAATTGGAAGCGACGGACTTTACCACCAGATAAGCAGCAAGGCCCTTGAAGTATTAAAAATAACAAACGCCGAACTTGAAGATCTCTACTCAAAGATTCCTGAAATGAC
>CAYTSF010000052.1:16737-20729 GCA_964440335.1 uncultured Leptospirales bacterium | reverse complement strand
TGTAATAACCGTACATGTAGCCGATCTCGCGTCCGCCCACACCGATGTCGCCCGCGGGAACGTCAGTAAACTGCCCTATGTGCCTGAAGAGCTCCCTCATGAAAGCCTGTGTAAACCTCATGACCTCGCCGTCTGATTTGCCTTTAGGATCAAAGTCAGAACCTCCCTTGCCGCCGCCCATGGGGAGTGTCGTAAGGGAATTTTTGAAGATCTGCTCAAAGCCGAGGAACTTGATAACGCTGAGATTTACTGAAGGATGGAACCTGAGTCCTCCTTTGTAGGGCCCGATAGCGTTATTAAACTGGACCCTGAAGCCCCTGTTCACCTGAACTTCGCCCTTGTCATCAACCCAGGGAACCCTGAACTGAAGCGCCCTGTCGGGCTCAACAATGCGGTCATAAATTTTAGCTTTAACGAATTCCGGGTGTTTCGCTACTGTAGGCTCAAGGGACTCGAGAACCTCCTGTACTGCCTGGAGGAATTCCGGCTGGTTCGGATCCCTCTGTTTAACCTTTTCGTAAACATCTTGTAAAACGGACATATGTGTCTCCTTTAATTAAATTTCTTAAGTTTCATTTCACATATAACAGATCGTTGATGCAGGCATCCGCTGTTTTAATCCCCGGATACCGCTGAACAACCTGATCTTGTCACTGATTGTACGTGAAAAAAAAGAAGCCCAATTGTCCATTTTTTTTGTCGCGAATATTGCATACAGATCAAAAGTTTACAATCCTGTAATATTAAGGCAGCAGACGAGTTTTTGTGTAATAATGTCAGACATTACAATAAGGCCATCCGGGGCAAAATCATATACTTTCAGCACTTCACTGAACCTGCCGGATTCAGGAACCAGTTCACGCAGATGGCTCTCCCCTCTTGTGAATAATTCCGGATTAAATACCACCCCTTCCATATCAGGGAAAACGGCCGCATAGTAAATGCCGGTCTCCACCAGATCATGAAAAAAATGCGACCCGTACGAAAGTTCGGGCATGACGTTTTCATCCATTTTTGCAACCTCAACAAGGACGCGGACATTATTGATCTCAGAGAACCGCACCGGTACGCCAAGGTTGGGCGTGGTTGTGCCCCATCTGCCCGGCCCGACAAGCATCATGTTCCTTCCCGGATCGAGCCTGTTGAGCCTCCCAACGATCCTTGCGGTTTCATATTTATCAGACTGGCTGAGAGCAGAATAAGCCGCCGGATCAACGTAGATCACCCTGTCTATTGCCTGCCTTGTACTCCCGCCCAGGAAATTACCAGCTGTACGGATAAATATCTTTTCAGGATCAATGCTGTCCGGAATTGATATACCACTTCCTATTCCCTTTGCCTGGTAGGGCCTGCACTGCAGCAGGTTTATCCTGTAATCTCCCGATGACGTGAAATTCACAGTGAATTCTATATCCACGGGGTAATTGTATTTTTCCTTCAGAATAGCAAGCATAGACTGCATGTTCATGGTAAAACCGGTTTCCGAAAGGAACGCGTCAAACGTGACAAACCAGGCAGTGGCATCACGCAGTCCCATACTGCTGATCATTTGCGCCGTTTCCGGATCGTAAGTGCCAATAAGAGAGAAATCCAGGTCCGGGATTTCATGGAGAAGGGCCCCGATATTCATTGTCTCAATAACATTTTTTTCCATGTTAAGGAGATCAGCCCTGTGCTGCGAGAATCGTTTAAGGTCATGAATGCCGCCGTGTGAACGTACAGCCGGATGGTCCAGCGCTGCTATGCGCGGATAGTCCCCCTCCACCCTGTCAACGGCACGCGTCCCCAGGCCGAAGACCAGGCGTACCATGCCGGCCTCGGGGTCCATCCCCTTCTGCCAGATGTACGTGTTATATGAAAGCCCCACGCCGGCTATGTCAGGGAAAAAATACCTGCCCCGGTGTATGCCCGAAACCCGCATGACAATGAGCGCCATCTGTTCATCGAGGCGGGCCAGGCCGCGCTGCTCCCTGTATGCCAGCGCGTCCTCGTTCATGGTGCTGGCATAGACCATGCGCACCGCATGTATAAAAGCATCAAAACGTTCCTGGGGGCTCCCCTGGTTTACGCAGAAGTGGCTTTCGTACTTTCCCGCAAAGGCATGGCCGTATGTGTCCTCAAGAAGGCTCGATGACCGGACAATGAACGGCGACTGGCCGAAATACTCGATTATCTGCATGAACTGTTCGTTTATCTCGTCCGGGAATTCACCCGAAAGCATGCGGACCTGGAGTTCAGGCGCCCTGGAATAGTATCCTTCACCCGTTTTGTGTTCAAGGAAAACCTTCCATAGCCCGTTCTGCACAATGTAGGTGTAGAACACGTCAGACCCCACATAAAAAGAATCATGGGGCTCCAGCAGGCTGTTCCAGTCCATTGACCGGTCGTTCTGCAGAATCTTCCGCGCTATGAGCATGCCTGCGGCCTTGCCGCCTATAAATCCGGTACCGATCATCCTTGAATTGATCGAAATAAAATCCTGCAGGGTAAAGTTTTTCATGGAGAGTTCAAGTATACGGTCATCCCTCCCAATGATGAGCCCGCTGAGTCTCCTGAGCATGCCTTTTTTTGTGGGCTCGTCAGTTTCGTCATTTTCCAGATCCTCAACATCAATGAAAAGCCTGTCCCAGAAATCCAGGTTACGCCTTGTCATCTCAGCGGTGGTCTTCTGTATGTAGCTGATAAAGTCAGCCACATCTGCGCTGTTGAGTATGGGCTTGAAGTGGTTCCCGGTACGCATATGAGGAAAAAACATAGTGGGCGAGTACCTGTTCCAGACCTTCAGCGGGTGCACGTAGACATGGTCCTGGAAGCTGTAAACGTCTATGAGAAGCTGCGTTGTTTCCCGTATGCGAGCTATGGTTTTGTAGTCATGGCTGTTCCTGATTATCGCAAAATACGCAACAGTATCAAGCTCAAAAAGATAGGGGCAGGTAATCCGGAAAAAATTCCCGATCATGAGATCAGTAGCCCAGGCCGACAGCAGGTCAGAGAGCGAATCAAACACATAGAACGCCTCTCTGCCCGCTTCTGCAATTATGGAATGAACGTTCAGCGCGAATGACTCAAAGCCCGATGAAGCGCTGAGCGCATGATGCACAACCCTGTTATCCCCGGGCTCAATAACCGGTGCGTGACCGGCAAACCGGATGTAGTGTATGCTCCTGCCATCCATAAACGCCTGGCTCACAAAAGGCTCGACGAACTCCCTGTAAACAGCAATGCTGTCAACCTGCCATACAACATTGTCTCCAAGATTAAGACTGTTTATGATTTTATCAAATCCCGTTAATCCGCTGCTCAGCTGTTTTATTGAAGACAAAATATACCTCCCCCATCCGCATTTATCCTTCAGAGATAAATAAACACAAAAAGAGACGGTACTCAACCGGGTGATGGTTACAAAAATGTAAATTATATTATGTATGCATAATTTTTTCACTTTCACTCTAAAAATAACAATTAGCGGGCCCGTACCTGCCAAAAAGCCCTTGAATCTAAATGTAAGTATGGATTGAAACCTGCGTTTTCCTGTGATATAATTGTTTTAAAGATAAGCGGGGTACAAGAGGCATGATGCCCGGAAATAAAATCTATTCAGGAATTTTAAAATACGAAAACAACACCGCGTTCCTACAGTCAGCAGGCGGGGAGAGGTTCCTGGAGCAGGCCGCAATCTGGAACGGTTACATCAGGCACTGGGTGGGCCGGGAACTCTGCGGCACAATCCTGGCCGAAACCGACTACATCTCAGGCAGGCCCGTTGCCCTCCTGTGGCCGCGCCGCGAGCCTGAAAGCGGCCCGTTTATGGAACTCTACTACAACGAGCGCCTTGTAAGGTACGGCATCTCCTTCATGGGGCACAGCGCAATAAACGTTAACGGCAGCATCTTCAATTTCTCGCACCTTGTAAACGAATGCGAGATAATGAGCGAGCCCGAATACTTCTACAGGCCCGCGCTGGGAAGGTTCTCCCCTGCGCCAGGCGGAGG
>CAYTSF010000052.1:0-16637 GCA_964440335.1 uncultured Leptospirales bacterium | reverse complement strand
TTCATAAGCGCGGCGTGGAGTTTCACAAAAAGAGCGGAACAGGACAATCTCATAGTATCGGTTATCACCAGGCGGCAGCTAATAGTAGATGAAGCGCCGGCAAGCAGGAAGACGCCGGTCATTAATCCACTGAATGTTTATCGCAGGTTGAGGTTAAGGATGCGGGGGGTCAGGGTCTGATTTTCAGGAGAAGTTCATGGCGTGCCGGCCTCCAGGCCTGTATCACCTGGCGGTGACATCGCCCCGATCCCTGCCGCACAGCATCATGAATTTTTACCTGAATGATACCTTAACCGTGTCCATAACCCTGCGCGCCTTCTCCCTTGCCTCATCCAGCGAAGAGCCCAGTGCAAGCGCAACGCCCATGCGCCTGTGGCCGCGCACCTCGGGTTTGCCGAAAAGCCTTATGGCAGTAAAGTCCCCGGCCACGGCGTCATTCACATTTTCATAAACGATGTCGTCTGAATCTCCGTCAGCAAGTATTGCCGCGGAAGCGGCAGGGCCGTACTGCCTGAGCGCCGTTACAGGCAGCCCCAGGATTGCCCGGACATGCAGTTCAAACTCCGACATATTCTGCGAAATCATCGTAACCATGCCGGTGTCATGGGGCCGCGGCGATACCTCGCTGAAGAAGACCTCGTCCCCCTTTATAAAGAGCTCAACCCCGAATATACCGTAACCACCTATACCGTCGGTGACAGTCTTTGCCACGCGCCTTGCCTCTTCAAGAACATGGGGCTCCATGGGCTGGGGCTGCCATGACTCCCTGTAGTCGCCATCTATCTGCAGGTGGCCGATTGGGTCAACAAAGGTGGTCCCTCCCCTGTGACGCACGGTGAGCAGCGTAATCTCGTAATCAAACTTTATGAACTTCTCAACTATTACCTTGCCCGCGCCGCTCCTGCTGCCCGACTGCGAATAGTTCCATGCACTCTCAATATCCGCCGCAGACCTGATAACGCTCTGACCCTTGCCCGATGAACTCATGATAGGTTTGACCACGCATGGTGTCTCCAGCCTGTCAACTGCTGCGAGAAACTCATCTTTTGTCTCTGCAAAAAGGTACTCCGAAGTTTTGAGCCCCAGCTTTTCAGACGCAAAGCGCCTTATGCCTTCGCGGTTCATAGTCAGCTTTGTGGCCATGGCATTGGGTATAACGTTGTATCCCTCCTTCTCAAGCTCCACAAGGGTATCGGTTGCTATGGCCTCAATTTCCGGGACTATATAATCGGGCCGTACCTTCTCAATAATTTCACGCAGCCTGAAACCGTCGAGCATGTTGAACACGTGCGATTCATGGGCCACCTGCATTGCAGGGGCATTGGCATACCTGTCACAGGCAATAACATATATCCCCAGCCGCATTGCCTCGATAACAACCTCTTTGCCAAGCTCTCCCGAACCCAGCATCATCATTTTTACGGCTGATCTGCCTGTCGGTGTCCCGATACTCGTCATAAAATTCTCCATAACTATATTATGATATATGCATTGATAAGATGAACGCCTGAAGAACACGCCTCAGGGCTACCTTTTAAGTCAATCACGATTTAAACATCAAGCCCGCACTTTTGTATATATAATTAAACCCGACCTTCCGGTCAACGAAAAGATGCGCCTGATTTATTTTTAAAAAATTTGATGACATAAAGCTCAATGTGAAATACAGTTGTACCGATTCAATAACTGACTGGATTATGACAGAAAAAATTCGATATAACCTCAAAGACGCACTCCTGCGTGACAGCTTTCATGAATCCGACGAGATCATGATGCTCCGCAACAATCCCATGCAGCTTATAGACAGGGGCTACGAGTACATTGACCTGGGTGACTATGCCATGGCCTTTAAAGTGTTTGCAGCCGGCGCCGAGATAGACAGAGATGATCCTGATATTCTCAACGGTCTGGGGATTGCCCTCTGTGAAATGGGGAAACTCGAAGAAGCCAAAACTGTCCTGAACTATGCCATTCACACGAATCCCGAAGACCCTGTAATTCATGCAAACATGGCAGGTGTATGCTGGGAACAGTGCGAGTTCCAGGAGGCAATTCACTATTACACCCGATCAATCGAACTGAATCCTGAGATCGATGAAACATTCTTCAACCTCATAAACCTTTACATGGACAGCGGATACCTCTTCATGGCATTTATAACATGCAGGAGGTTCCTCGACATGTTCCCCGGTCATAAAGAGGCCATGGAACTCATGGACGACATCATACTCAGCCTGGGCATATCATTTACCTGATCCTGTCCAGGTACTTCTCCGCCCCCCTCTCCACCTGCGACTGAAGCAGCCTTTTAAAGTCATCGCTCCTGTCTATTCTCCAGTTACCGTTCTCCTTAACCATTAAAATGACAACCTCAAGCCCCCTTGACTTTTCCGGCCCTTTAACCATGAACCTGACTACCATGGAACATCTGTCACCCCTGAGCTGCAGGTTATGCACCTCGTACTCCGCCCTGCTGTCGATGAAACTCAGTGTGTTAATGGCAGACTGCTCATCCATACCGCTTGCCTTCATGTACTGTTTCATATACTTCAGGGTATGAGACGAGTAGAGCCCCAGGATATCCGGGCTGCCCCCATTCTTTTTCAGGAGGTACAGTACCTCGTCAGGGCTGCCCGCAGCAGGACCCTTATTGCCGCAGGAAAATATGACCGATAGCATTACATGCACGACCAGTATATTTTTCAGGTTGCGCATAAATCCCCCGTGCTTAAAAATTTAGCAGTTTACCGAATAACCTGTATATTTTAAAGTAATTATTACTGAAAACACCTTATAGTGTAATAGACTTGCTGCAAAACTCAGTTTTGCGACGGTTGGTGATCCTGCCGAACCATTGGCAGGATTGCCCCCGGCCCCAGTTTAAAAATGAGAAAAACAACAAGTCTAATAATGATATTTTCAATTGCACCGCCGACTTCGGCGGCGATACAATCAGAAAAATTTATTCAAAAAAAAATTCAGGAATCAACACTGATATTCTAACCATGTTTAACAGGGGTATGTCAAGAGTATAAATGTTAAAAAAAGCTTCCATGACAATTGCAATAATGCTCTGCTTCACCCTGTCAGAACCGAGACCAGGAGACAGGCTCTTTGCGCTCAGGCTTTGCGATGTGAACGGGGATGAATGCTGGCTCGATCCCGCATGCGGCAGGCCCTCTGTTATTTTTTATGACGATTACGGAGACATGGACACAAACACATTCTTTTTGGACATGATATCCGGACTTTCCGTGTCAGGAAGGATAAACATCTACCGCGTAATAAGCATGGAGCCGGCATGGTACATGCCTGACCGTTTAATCTACTGCGCCATGGATTCAACAGTTGAAAATACTAAAAGTATAATGTACTTTTTTGATGACAATGAAAACCTGCGCATCAAATGGCGGCTGAAGGAATGCTATGACGGGTCCGCTGTTCTCGTTTTGAGCGGCAGGGGTATTTTACTGCATGAAATCTACGGTGCAATCGAACCAGGGCAGGCAGCGGCATACAGGCAGCTTCTTGAATCACTGAAAGCTCAGTGAACCTCATCTTTTTTTGACAGGTCCTGGTATAAACTGTCAGAGCAGATTTTCTGGTAGAGTTCATTCAACAGCAGAAGTTTTGACGCAGGATCGAAACTGTCCCAGGGGGCGCTGTTGCCTCCATGCTCCCTGGCAAATATTGCGCCTGTTTCTTCGTTTAAAAAAATCCTCTCGCAGACGAATGTCCTGTATCCATTATCCATGAAGGGAATTTCAGCATATATATCCGCGCTCCTGTTACTGCACAGGTTCAGCATATCAACAATTGTTCCGGTAATAATATATTCAGCGTCGAAGAGTTTCTCTTCGGCTTCGATTATTTTTCTGTTAAATGATTCAATATTCATGGATTGGAACCGGCCGCATCATGCCCCCTTGAGGTGAAAAGGTATCCTGGACTGTGTGCGCACATTTTTTCTCCTGATCTTTTTATGCGCCCTCACCTGCCCGCCAATATTCCACTTCGCGTTCTCAAGGGCGTAAACAATCTCCGCCAGCCCCTTTACCGGCATATCGTTTATGACTTTTCCGCAGATGAATTCATAAAATCCCCCATTGCCGGTACGGTACATGTCAGCGCAGATCCTCTCATCCTCATCAACAAAAATGCAGCTGACCGCTATTACCGGGCTCCCGTGTACCGGCCTGGCGCTTTCATTATACGAAACACCGTTGAGGTATATAACCGTGGATCTGTCCCCTCCGGAAATTTCATCAATGCGCTCACTGATCCTCCTGAGAACATCCTTTTCCGGGGTATTTTCTTCTGTCATAATATGCCTCCGTAACAACCGTTTCCGGTATTACTATCGGCATCTTATGCGACATAATTAAGTATTTTATTATGGAGAAGAGGCAAAATCCCGAGGCTGCAATTCATCATTGCAGTTAAAAACTAAGCTTCATTGAGAGTTGCCTGAAATTTTTATGAGGATTATAAAAAAGTGATATTCATATGCCGCGAGAGGGACTCGAACCCTCACAGGCGTACGCCTACTAGACCCTGAACCTAGCGCGTCTACCAATTCCGCCATCGCGGCACAGAATGAAATTCATATAAAATTCTGCCGGTATTTGTCAAACAATTTTCAGCAGTATCTTTCTATATTGGTTATTTTAAAAGTTTTTTCCTCGTCGTCGATCTGGATCACCACATCTTCACCGGTTTTCTTGCCAAGCATCGCCTTTGCAATGGGTGACCTGTACGACAGGATCCCTTTTTCAAAATCAGCATCCCATGGCCCCAGGATTGTATATGTGAACAATTCCCCTGTATCAACGCCCTGTATGACAACGCGGGTACCAATCCCTGCCGCATCTGCATTTATCTTATCAACATCGAGGATATCAGCCCTTTTCATCTCGTCGTCGAGCCTGGCTATTGCCACCTTGAGTACAGTCTGTTTTTCAAGCAGGGCGCTGTAATCCACATTCTCCCTTATATCACCCGAAGCCTCTGAGACGTCAGCCAGCTCTTTTGTCAGGTTGACCATCTCAACGCTTACCATGGCTTCAAGCTCTGCCTTTTTCTTCTCGTATCCCTCTTTTGAAACGATAAGTTTCTCTACATCAATTTTCCATTCTTCATCAACAACCGCCGTGGACTTCTGGATATCGCCAAAACGCTCGTTGGTAACCTCTTCAAACCTTGCAAGCTGGGACTCTTCAATGTATGGCAGGTTTTCAAAAATATCAAAAATTTTACTGGCCAGGTTCCGGTCAGCCCTCTCGATGATTT
The DNA here is from genome assembly GCA_964440335.1 of uncultured Leptospirales bacterium. Lineage (GTDB taxonomy): Bacteria > Spirochaetota > UBA4802 > UBA4802 > UBA5550 > JAAYBQ01. The sequence continues at coordinate 11,348 of CAYTSF010000052.1, read as the reverse complement.
TTCGCAGAACTGCCGCGTTATCGTCAAAGAGAAACTCTATCATCAGGTTCTTGAGCCTGTTGCCATCAACCTCTATCTTCTTGAGCTCGTTCATGAGCCTGAAGTATGTAAGGGCCAGTGTATTCTCGGAGTAATCAAGCCAGTCATAGTTCCATGTGCCGGTCATGAGGTTACGTGCAGCCCAGAGAAAAATCTCGGGGTACTGCTTGGCCCCTGGGATTACCCTTTCCAGGAAGTGGTTAATCGTGTTATATTCATGGGAACGCATTAGTATGTTAATAATATACTTGTGAATTCTCACCGGAGTTTCAAAAAGCATCTCGAACAGGACCGCAGGCCAGTCCTCCCTATTTTCGACTATGAGGTTCACAAGGTCCTTCTTATAATCGTACGAACCGATTTTCATAGAGAACAGCGGCAGTTCGTGGCTCTCCTTAACAAAAGCCACGACCTTCTCCCTGAACTGTTCAAGCTTGATCCTTGACGACTCCGAGTACCTTGAAAGGTCAGAGAGGATAAAATACGAAAGTATCTGCCTGGTATACGAATCCCCCTTCATCTGCTCAATAAAGTAATCCTGCAGGTAAGAGGCCACCTCTTCACCTTCACGCACCTCGATGTTATTGATGAACTCAATTGCAATGTTCAGTCTCTCGGTAAAAGACCCGGTTGCAGTAAACTTGCCAAGCAGTTCATCCGCAAAGGTAACGGGCTTGTCCCTCATGAACACAAGGTTCTTTTTTTTGTCGGATACTCCAAAAAGCGGGTCCTTCTTGATCTGGGTGCGCACCTTGCTCCACCACTTGATCCAGTTTTTCTCCTCAACGTAATCCGGTATCAGCTCATCCTTGATGTCATTGACAAGCATCTCACCGCCGTAAGACCTGATGAGAAGCCCGAAGAATTCCATGAAATTCTTTTCGAACATTAACTTCATCCTGTCGGGCTCCTCGTATTTCATGACATAGAAGTGATCCTTTGTCACCGGCTTGAGGGACTGCAGAGCCATCTTGATGGACATGCTGTGCGATTTCTTCTCATTAAAACTTATTATTATACACTCACCATCGATCTCATCGATTTTTCCCAGTCCCCAGGAATTGTGATAAGCGTAATTGCCCTTGTCAAAAATTATGTTCTTTTCAAAATCCTGGATGGCAAACTTTACAGGCGCCTTGAAGTTATTAAGGCGCGACAGCCTCATAAACTGCTGGAACTGTGAATGGCTGCCATACTTGATTTCGTAAAGCTTAATGAGCTCTCTGCGTGAATGCAGGTCATCGGGCCTGTAGCTGAGTATTTTTTTCAGGAATTCAATTGCCCGGTCAGGATTCTCCGCGTCCCTGTACTTGTTGAGAAGTATCTTCAGCAGGTCAGAAGCGAGTTCCGGCTGCTTTGCATCAACTATCATCCTTTCAATTCTTTCAAAAAACTGAATGTCCTCCCATGAAACAGTTACAAGCTTCTGCCACAGCGGCTGAATTTCATCAAACTTCTTCAGTTTGATGAAGCCCTCTATCGAGAGCTTCATGTACTGTATGCTTTTTTCCTGCTCCTGGCTGACTGTGGCAAGTGCGAGTTTTTTGGCCACATGGGCGTCAAACCTGTCAATCTTGAGAAGATTTTCCCATACAGGCACTGCTTCCTTGTTTCTGCCAAGCTTTTCAAGGCTCGTGGCAAGTGACCTGAGCGCAAAACTGCTTTCACCGTATTCCAGTATCTTCTCTGAAAGAAACTCGGATATGGCCCACCTGTGGTTTTCAATAAACTTTTCAACCAGGCGACGCAGGTGTTTCTTCTCATCGATTTTTTCCAGCTCATATCCAATGAGTCCGATAATGTATGCTGCTGTTATTGAAAGGGGCTGCTCTTCGATATGCGCCTTGCATGCCTCCAGTACCTCTTCAGTTTTATCATCAGAAAGTATAGAATTAAAAAGGTCGTCAAGAATCTTAAATTTACCGATTCCAACATCCTTCGGGTCTATCCTTCCCCATGCTTCCTCTTTAAACAGGGATTCGAGTTTTTCAATTATTCTGTCTTTAGACATTATTCTAACCCATTAGTAGTTTTATGCTATTTTTCAAAATAGAAAATACCCATCTTCACTTCTCTGATGGGTATTTTCCTCTTTATTAAACCGGAAAACCGTATCCGGTTTACAAAACAATATTAAAATGAAGCTTACTTGCCGCTGCCTTTAAACTTGTCGTGCAGTTCCTGACCGTCAAAATAGACCTCATATGTATCTGTAAGGACTTTTATCTGGTCGATAAAAACGAATATATCTGAAGAATTTGCCGAACTTGTTCTTGTGTATTCGCCCTCTGCTCCGGACACCTCCCTGATTACTATCTTCACAAGCTTTGTAATTTTTGTTACAGGGTATGAATCTGATGTCTGCGGCACATTGTCGGGTATTTCAAAAATCATCGGTCTCCATCCGACAAAATTTATCGACTGCTTCTGAAGAATGTGCACATCACCTTTGTAATCCTTAACCCACAGCTCGATTGTATACGGGAAACCCCTTGCATGTACCCACATCGATATAGCCCTGACCCTGCCCGGAAGCTGGATCGCCCTCTCCTGTACATCCTGCCTGAGGGCCTGGCTGTATGTCATAACAGGCTCGCCTTTATCGTTAATCTCTTTCGGAGGGTCAAGAGAAATGGAGTTGTTTCCAGGGTATCTGAACCTGAACTTTACTCCCAGAACAGTTTTCTTGTCTTTTCCCTTCTTTGAAGTCTGGTCCTCAACCATCAGATCAGTGGGACCGCCCTCTATGGGTTGTATATCCAGAGTCAATATCGGATTTTTCAGTTTTTTCTTTTCATCATCACCCTTGGTCCACTCTTTAGGATTGGATGACAGATACCAGCCATCATCTGCTATGTTCTTAGTAACTTTTAATGCTTCAAAATCTTCAACAACGATCGCCTTGAGCTGTTCGCCGGATAGGTCTGAAGGAACATTTGTTACAATTTTGGAATCAGCACTTTTCAACACCGCGAATGCCACGGCAAAGCAAAGTGCAACAACAATAATTCGGCCTTTCATGTTTTTCATCGGTTACCTCCTTTCTCCCTTTTACCTGTCACCAGTTGTCCTTGATTCTGTCATCGCCAGTGAATTCCGAGACATCTGTAACCACTCTGAACTGATCGACGTAAAAATAGAAAGGACCAGGCGCTTCGAATTTATCGCACTCAACGAAGAAAGAAACAAAATGAAGATTTTTATCCATTACAGCGTAGTTTGAAGACTGGGGCAGCCATCCTGGAATAATAACCGACATCTCTCTCCAGCCCCAGAAATCCAGCCTGCCTATTTTCAACTTGTGTATCTGCCCTTTATAATCCCTGAGCTTAACATAAAGAGTATGCCTGAACTTGCGCCCCAGGACCCAAAGTTTGATCTCTTTTGCCTTGCCCCTGATTATGTATTCATTCGGAGGAAAAACCTCCACCCTGTCATACCCCCTGTCCATAAAATAGGTCTTAACACCCAGAATATAATTATTGGGGTGATCATCCCCTGTCTCCTCATCCTTGCTTACCGCAGGGAATTCAACAGGGTTCCCGTTTTCATCAACCGGGCTTGGTCTTCCCTCATATTTTCGTATTTTTGTTTCGCCAAGTGGACATGTTGCTTCAGCACGCCAGTCTTCACAATCTTCAAAATCGTTCAGCCAGTCTGTTACAAGACCTGTCTTATCTTTTTCTTTTTTGTCTGCTGTCTGTGCAAATAACCGGGTACTGTCATTGCCGATGTTTACCATCAGGACACCAACAAGAACCGACAATGCAGCCGCTTTCAACTTCCTGTTCATCGTAAACTCCTTTAATCAATAATGATTAATCCAGAATAATCCAATTATAAATACAAGGGATAATACCTGTCTTTAATAGGTATCGTCCGTGGAAAACCAAATATTTAATATTAATTTAACGGTTACCTTTTAAATACAGAATATTCTACATTTAAATTAAAATATATTACAACTCTTTGTCAAGGAAAAATACTGACGAATATAATTTAACAAAAATATGACAAACCGGGCATATCATAAGACATAATCACAAAAAAAGTTTATGAAAAAGTAATTGATAAAAAATCTTGCGAAATAAGACTTTATCTGTGGCGATAAATATTAACAATTAAATTCCGGTGTTTCATGTCACTCATGCTCTACACGGTAAGGTTGATGCGGCAGGAATAACTATCATGCTGCTTATCTCAAAGAATGCCATGACATTTTCATTGCGCTTTTAAGGATTATACATGAAAAAAAACAAAACTGACCATCCCCTGCTCTTTAAAGTCGTAATGCTGGCAGCCGGTCTGCTGGCAGGATTCATCTGTGCACGGCTCTTCTTTACGGTCATGACAGCAGGCGCCCAATCAATGGAACCTGCGATCATGAAGGGTGAAAAAATCCTCATCTCAAAATTTGCTTCAGCAGGTAAAGGGGACATCACGGCAATAGAGAATCCTTCAGATGACGGTGCACTTTTACTGCTGCGGATAATCGCCGGTGAAAACGATACAGTTGAAATCAGGAACAGGATCATATATATCAACGATGCCAGGTTTAATCCATCATGGCAGATAAAAAAAACCGATTCAAGCGAACTGCCCATGAAATTCTGCAACAGGGACAACATGCCCCCGGTCCGTCTTGGAAGGAACGAGGTTTTTCTCCTTGGCGATAATTTTGACAACAGCTATGACAGCCGCATGTTTGGAAAAACAAGTACCCGCGCATTAAAGGGTAAAGTAATCTGGAAGCATAAATTTTAACAGGGGCATGCAGCAGATGATCAAAGCAATAATAATGGCCGGCGGCGAAGGCACAAGACTCAGGCCCCTGACCTGCATCAGGGCAAAGCCAATGGTGCCGGTGATCAACAAACCGACCATTGAGCATTCAATCAGGCTGCTCAAATCTCATGGCATAAGCGATATAACCCTGAGCATATATACCCTGCCCGATAATTTCCAGAACTACTTTGGCGACGGATCTGAACTCGGCGTTAAAATTACCTACTCAGTCGAAGAGAAACCTCTGGGAACAGCCGGCGGTGTGAAAAAGGCCCTGGGTAAAGCCGATGATACTGCCATTATACTCAGCGGGGACGGCATCATAGACTTCAACATAACAGAGATACTCGCATTCCACCGTGAAAAGCAATCCTCCCTGACCATAGTCCTCAACAGGGCAAAAAAACCCACAGACTACGGCATAGTTATAACTGACAGCAGCGGACAGATTGAAAAATTTCTCGAAAAGCCTTCATGGAGCGAGGTCTACACCGACACCGTAAACACCGGCATGTACATCATTGAGCCCTCGCAGATAATTCCGCATATACCGGACGACGAAAAGTTCGACTTCTCCCTTGACCTGTTCCCCAGACTGAAGGCCATGAACATTCCCATGTACGGCTTTGTTACAGAGGGCTACTGGTGCGACATAGGCAACCTGGCCACGTACAGCAATGTTCACAAGGACATCCTCGAAGGCAAGGTGAAGATCGAAATCCCCGGCAAAAAGATAGCGCATAACATATGGGTCGGCCGCGACGTGGAGATTGACCCTGAAGCGCGGATCAGGGGCCCCATTGTTATCGGCAGTTTTACAAGGATCAAGAAAGGTGCCGACATATCGGAGTTCTCGGTAATCGGCGAGAACTGCCTCATAGAGGAGAACGCATCTGTAAAGAAAAGCATAATATTTCATAATACGGTGGTGGGCCGCAAGTGTGAACTTCGCGGCGCCATAGTGGGCAAGCGGTGCGTTCTCGGTGAAGGCGTTTCGGTATACGAGGAGGCGGTTGTAGCCGATGACTGCTCTGTGGGTTCGGGCGCGGTTATTCAGGCGGGAATACGGGTCTGGCCCGACAAGGTTATTGAGCAGTGGACAAGGCTTACAGGCGACCTCATATGGGGGCAGACAGAAAAGAAATCCCTCTTCGCGACTGAGGGCATAACAGGCACGTTTAACGTGAAAGTCACGCCGGAATTTGCTTCAAAGCTCGGGTCTGCAATCGGAGCGTACCTGGGCAAGAATTCAAAGATAGTTGTTTCAAGGGACATGACCAGGGCCGCGGCGCTCATCGACCGCGCACTGACATCGGGCCTTCTCTCCATGGGTGTTGACGTTTATGCCATGGAGATAGCAACAGTTCCCATAAACCGCTACTGCACAAGGTTCCTTAACGCCGACATGGGCGTATACATACAGGTTACACACCTTACAGGACTGCAGAACATTCAGATACAGTTTTTTGACAGGAACGGTTTCCAGATCCCCATCTCCGAAGAGAAAAAAATAGAGAACATTTTCTTCCGCGGCGACTACCCCAGGAAGGACGTCTTTGAAACAGGCGAACTGATCCACCCGGCACACCAGATGAACCCGTACATCAGCAACGCCATGAACTACGTCAACCGCGAAAAAATACGCTCCGGCAGCTGGAAGGTGATACTCGACTGCCTGAACGGAACCGCGTCATACGTCATACCCGAACTCCTCTTTGCCATGGGAATTGAGGCGACAGTACTCCGCGGCCAGCTCAAGGAGAAACTCACAGAGTACGACCTCATGACAGGGACAATCAAGTCCATATACAACGTGGTGAACATGTCAAAGATGAACCGTGAGATCGGCCTCATAGTGGGGCCCCACGGCACGAACCTGACAATAGTCGATGAACTTGGCGAGGTGCTCACCACCGACGACATATGCTCCATACTCATCATGTACTACCTTGACTACACGGACTCCAGGGAGATATGCCTCCCGGTGAACGCCTCGAATTCGCTGACAAAGCTCATACATGAGAAGGGAGGGAAGCTGCAGTGGACATCGACCAGGCTCCGGCAGCCCGAGGACTCAATCGATATCTTTTACGGCGAGGTAACCCGTTACCCCTTCATAGAAATAAAGTTTGATCCCATGATCGGGTTCCTGCGCATAATAGAGTACCTGACCCTTGAGAAGAAGGAACTCTGCGAGGTGAAGGAGACCCTCCCCCGCAGCAACCTGCTCAGCACCACGATACAGTGTACACTGGAACAGAAGGCGGCTATCATGGGAATGCTCTCGGCAGAGTCCGATTCGGCCAGGGTTGAACTCATTGACGGCGTGAAGATCATCAGGAACAATTCATGGATACTGCTTCAGCCCGACGCGTCGCAGCCCCTGATACACGTTTATGCTGAGGGTGATTCCATCCGCGAGAGGGACAGCCTTATCAGAAACTATTCAGAAAAAATAAAGCAGTTCAGCATCAACCAGCTTCAGTAACGGAGAACATCAATGTACAGTATTAACAGAGACAGGCTTGTAAAAACATTTATAGAGCTGGCCGAGATACCTTCACCCTCATGGCAAGAGCAGAGGATCATGAACTACATCATAAAGAGGTTCAGGAAACTTGGTGCGGAATGCACCACGCATAAATGCGGCGACTCATCAAACCTGCTGATAAAATTCAGGGGGGATGAAAAACGCAGCACCATTCTGCTCTCAGGGCACATGGACACAGTGACTCCATGCGATAAAATCAACATCGTGCAGACAGCCGCAAAGATCTCAACCGACGGCTCCAGCGTACTTGGGGGCGACGACAAGGCTGCTGTCGCAATATTTATAGAGGCCTTTGAATATATTACTGAGGCACGGATCCCTCACGGTCCGGTGGAGATACTTCTCTCATGCGCAGAGGAGCTGGGGCTCAAGGGAATCAAGGGCTTTGACCTGTCGCTGCTCAGCGCAAAGTATGGCTTCGTTTTTGACAGCAGCGGTGACATAGGAAGGATAGTTGTTGAAGCGCCATACCATTCCAACATGAACATAAAGATAAAGGGAAAAGCCTCTCACGCAGGCATGGCGCCGGAAAAGGGGATCAACGCCATCAGGGTACTCTCTGAAATAATTGCGGCCATCCCCTCAGGCAGGGTGGACAATGAAACATCGATCAACGTGGGAATAATTTCCGGAGGCAGGGCAACCAACATTGTTCCGGAAAACGCCGGCTGCATGCTTGAAGTGCGATCTATCGATAAAAATAAAATGACAGCACTTGAAAAACAGGTGCGCGAAACAGTTAAACGCATCACCTTATCTTACGGCGCGAAGTTCAGCATTGAAAGGAGCCTTGAATACAGCGGGTTCAGGATTTCGCAGAAGGAAAATGTTGCTGTCATAACGGCAGAGGCCATGAAGCGCATCAAGATTAAACCTGAGTATGTTTCAATGGGCGGAGGGAGCGATACTAATATCATCAACAGTTCAAAGATCCGAGCCATAAATCTTTCATGCGGCATGCAGAAGATCCACAGCACAGAGGAATTTATCATGATAAAGAACCTGCTGCGCGGAACGGAACTTGTGTTGTCAATAATTGAAACTGTGAAATAAAATTCTCATGCCGCAGCTCCGTAAAATAATCCGTCGGGCCTCCGGCCATACACTGTTTAATGAAAATTATCAGGGAACAACCTGCTGTGACGGATGGTTCATAAACTTTTTTTTGTAAATTTTCGTGCCGTATAAAACGAGGCCAAACCCGCCCATATCAACGTTACGCAGTAGAGAAGCATGAGCCCGGAATCCCCCATGTGCGACAGGATGCTTTCAGGGGAATACTTCACTACAACTGCCATAACCAATACCGGAGCCAGAAGTTCCAGCAGCATGGTTGTAATGAACATCCTCAGGCAGTACCTGTGCCTGTAATAAATGAACTGCGCCAGAGAACAGGCAAGCCCGGCCAGGGCCGCTGCTGAAACATGCACAACGGCAAGCCCCATGAGCAATGTCTGACCGGAAGGATCATGCGCATAAAGTGAGGCCGGAATGGAGCTGAAAGCAATAGTTACAGATACCGGCAGATGTCTTTCTGTCATAAATTATTTCACCATTTTATCCATAAATTTATCCTGGCTCCGGTAATCTGTCAATGATGATTCGTATATGGTTAAATCTCAGTTCATGGAAGGATTAAATCCACCCCTCCAGCATGCAGGCAAAGGGTACATATGTCATCTCCTCATATACATACGCAGTTTTTTTCGCATCAAAATATACTTTACAAATCACCGGTTCCTGGGTAATTTTAAATTGAACATAAACCGTACAGTGAGAAACAGCTGATGAAAATCCGCCCCGCCAAAGTAATATCTTCAATCCTTCTCTCGATACTTTCCGGGCTTCTTATCTCCTGTTCGACAGGGTATGCAGAGGATTCGATCTCCGTAAGCAACCGGTATGAATACATTGCCGCAGGCGACATGTGCGACATTCTTGAAGATAAAAACGGGCACCTGACGCTGGATGTTGTCCTCTCTGACTTGTATGCAGGGCAGTTTAAAAAATCAGAGAAAAAAACACCGAATTTCGGGTTCACGGATTCTGCCTACTGGGTCAGGATACCGCTTGTCAACAGTACGGCAAAGCCCTCCTCTATCATGCTCGAGATAGCCTTTCCTCACCTTGACACCGTGGAATTCTACCTCCTCGATACCGCAGGGGGCCTTTTATCATACGAATCATCAGGAAGAGACTACCCCTTCATAAAACGGAGTGTAGGCCACCGAAACTTTGTCTTTTATATAGAAATTCCCAAAGAAACATCAAGGATATGCTACCTGAGAATCAAGAGCAGTGATGCGGTTATATTCCCCATAAACATATGGTCACCGGCAAACTTCATAAAAAAAATCCAGATAGAAAAACTTTTCTTCGGTATTTATTACGGCATCATACTGATAATGATTTTCTATAACTTTTTCATCTTCATATCAACGCGGGACCGCAATTACCTGTACTACGTTTTATTTATCGTATTCTTCGGATTTTTCCAGTTTTCCATGAACGGGCTTGCCATTGAATATTTCTGGAAAAGCACACCCTGGCAGGGCATACACAGCATCCCCTTCCTCATCGGGTTGAGCTGTTTTTTCGCGGGACTATTCTCCATCAGGTTTCTTTCGATGAAGGAGTTTTCGGTAAAATACAACTACATGATGCATGGTCTCTCTGCTGCCGGCGCGCTCCTGGCCTTCTCATCATTGTTCATTGATTATTCTGCCGCAATAATTACAGGGCAGATACTCCCGGTCCTCATGATCTTTGTAGCGATCGCGGCATCAATTGAGGGGCTCCGCTCCGGCAACCGTTTTGCCCGTTACTACCTTGTAGCATGGGCGGTATTCTTCGCCGGTGTACTGCTCTCGGCTTTCCGGGTTTCAGGCACACTTCCGCATAACATAATAACAGAGTACGGGCTGCAGGTCGGTTCAGGAATCCAGATGGTTCTGCTTTCCTTCGCGCTGGCGGACAGGATCAACCTGATTGAAAAGGAAAACGACATCATGCAGATGCGCCTGATGAAGGAGCAGGAGCAGCAGGTCGAAAACCTGAACCGGTCGAACAGGGCCATCGAGGAGGCGAATACGCTTCTCAAGCTCTCCGAGGAGAAATACAGGCGCATTGTCGAAGGGTCGAGCGATATCATCTTCACCCTTGACCAGGACCTGAATTTTATCAACGCCAACCATGCCATTGCTCAGGAATTCAAGATCGATCCACGGTACATTGCGGGAGCGAGCTTCCTTGACCTGCTTTATGTAAACAGGCTGGAGCAGAGCATGTTCGGGCTGCTTGTTAAGGAGAAACTTGATGAGTTCCTTGAAAAAAAACAACCGGTATATTTCAGGGCGCAGTTCTCATCCTCAGAGAACATGGAGCCCAGGGAAATGCAGGTTCACATGGAATACATCAACATACACGGCAAATATGAAATACTCGGCAAGATGTCCAACATTATAGATGACTCGCTGCTCGACTGTTTCGTGTCTGAATGCCAGAAATACCGCATCGGCAACATGCTCGTTACAGCCGATGAAATCACCCACCGCACAACGCGCAACATCAAAAAATACATGGACCAGGCCGACATACGCCTGATACAGATTGCCCTCCGGGAAATAATCATCAATGCAATTGAACACGGCAACCTGAACATCACATACGAAGAAAAATCAGCGGCCATTGCCGAAAACCGTTATTTTCAACTCATACGCGAACGCCAGTCAACACCCGGGCTGAAAGAGAAAAGGGTAACAATAGAATACATGATAGACAGCGAATCCATCAGATACATAATCAGTGATGAAGGTGAAGGATTTAAATACAGCGAATATCTTGATTCATCGGTTAATACGGATGACGGGATAATGGTCCCACACGGCAGGGGCCTTTCAATGACACTGAATGTTTTTGACGAAGTGCAGTTTAATGAAAAAGGCAATTTCATAACATTGATCAAATACGTGAA
>CAYTSF010000051.1:2059-20931 GCA_964440335.1 uncultured Leptospirales bacterium | reverse complement strand
TCAGTACATGCATAGCATTTACGACACTTTTTATTATCGATATAAGCTTTATTGTCTGATACGGTTATTGACTTGTTTAAACAGGCAGCAAGACACTTGCCGCAACCGGTACACTTCTCTATGGCAATATTTAATGGAGGCATGGAGCTGATTTTTCTTTCAGTAGTCATAAGCTTTCCTAAAATTCCGGCAATTTTTCCTTTTGAATTGATTTTCAAACTGTTAATATCAAATGGTTGTTTTATTTTCTGTTTTGATTTTTCAGATGCAATTAATACTGAGTTTAGGAAAGCCGATAGAGTTTTATTATCCGGCTGCCCTTTCCCGAATCGTAAATCAATATTACCAAGTCGATTTCCGTCAGAGGAATGACATGAATGGGGCATAAGCATCACCGCACCGCCAACAATGTGCGCACCCAGCTTTTCAAGCTCTCTGGCGAGAGTGTACAACGGACTGTCGATGATACAACCTCCGTATGTGCAGAATAAAAAAACCGGAATGCTGTCAAGCCGTGGAAACTCTTTCATAATACCGGTCACTGCTGATGGTACAGTCCAGTAATGTACCGGCATTCCAAGAATAAGAAAATCGATGTTATCTGATTTTAGTGACTTTATGCTTTTCTTAAATTCATTTTTAGTCACATTCCAGTTGTTTTTACCGAGGGTATCGGTAATCTGGTTTGCCAGGTATTCGGTATTCCCTGAACATGAGTAGTAAAGAATCAGCGCGTTTTTATTATTTTCTTTCACCTGCCCAGTCTCCACAGATTGATTTTTTAATAAAACATGTTATTGGTATTGTTATTGATAAATCAACTCTAATTTAGAGAAGAAGGTTAGGTATACAAAAAAATATAGAAATCACTAATTGATCTTTGTAATGTGTAAGAATTTTTATTCCTGGCGGTCAGGACGAGCGTCAGGGAGTGAAGTGCATAAGCTTTGTTATCGGCTGTTGTACTTATTTCACAATCCAGTTCTCTGTTTTTAAACTTTTCACTCTTTCGAACTCTTTTGTATTATTCGTTACTAGAATGCCGTTTTTTGCTAACACTGTTGCAGCAATTAAATAATCATTTGGTCCTATAATTGTTCCTTTCAATTCCATGGCTGAACGAATTTTTGAATAAACAATTGAACAATCATCATCAAATGATACTATTTCAAAAGGTTCAAGAAATCGATTAATATTAGCTAAATTCTTGGTTTTTTGCAGACTTTTTTCGGCACCATAAAGAAGCTCCGCCTTTACAATGGAAGGAATTTTAATATTATTCGGATTTACATTTTGTATATGATCCATTATCGAAGGATATAATCCTTTAAGAAAGTAGACACATATATTAGAATCAAGATAATATATCATAAACTTTCTCTTTTTGAATCTTGACCGAATGATAAATTCTTAATATCAAATGATTTGTCTGTTATTGAACCGAATAAATCAAAATATCCCTGTGGATAATCTTCTTTAATAACTTTCTTAATATTCCTGCCTACCCATTTCGAGATTGAAATACGTTCTTTAGCCGCGGCTTTTTCTATCTTAGCCAGGGTTTCTTTGTCGATATATAACGATATTTGTGGCATAGGAAACCTCCTGTGATGGAGATAATCAATGGATAGGTATAAGTCAAGTATATTTGCAAGTATAAATCAAAGTGCAATTGCCGATAATGCCTTCATATGTAATACCTTTTCCCCATCCGGTTATGGAATTTTACCATTAAATCCTGCACTCCCTGTCATACCGGGTACAGGCGGTTCACTGTAAACATCTTGACACAAACTATCTTTTTTGTTTTTGCTGATGAATCATTTTATATGGAGAAGTATATGGCACACAAAGACATTCCTGAAAGAAAAGATATAAAGGGGAGCGACATGTGGGACCTCACACCGCTGTTTGGCGATGACGATGCCTGGGACAGCCTGTACAGGTCGCTCGAAGGGAGGATCAGCGCCTACGATGAGTTCAGCGGTAAAATGTCCCAGTCGCTGGAGAAATTCAGGGGGGCCGTAGAGTTTGATCTCTCCATGGCCCGCGACCTTGAGAAGCTGTACACCTACGCACACCTCAGGAGCGACGAGGAGAAGTCCAACCAGTTCTACCTGGCCATGTACCAGAAGGCGGTGAACCTCTACACACGCGTATCCGAGGCTTCCAGTTTCATGACGCCTGAGATCCAGGCCATGGACGAGTCACTGGTCAGCGGTTTCATGAACGATGCCTCCATGAAGGACTACGCGTTTTACATGGAGAAGATACTGCGGTACAGGCTGCACACCCGTACCCATGAGATCGAGCAGATACTTGCCATGTCAGGTGAAATAGGCCATGCGCCTTCACAGATATTCAGCCAGCTTGATAATGCGGACATAAAGTTCGGAAGGATCATGGACGCGGAGGGTTCCGAGGTTGAGCTGAGTCACGGGAACTTCAGCACGTTCCTGCAGAGCCAGGACCGCGAGGTTCGAAGGAACGCCTTTAAGCAGTACTACAAATCCTACGAAAGCCTGAAGTACACGATAGCGGAGACTTTATCCCATTCCAACAAGAAAGACATGTTCTATTCGCGCGTGAGGAACTTCGCAAGCAGCAGGGAATCCTCGCTCTTTTCGGACAATATGCCTGTATCAGTGTATGACAACCTGGTGAACACGGTGCGCGCCAACACCGCACCTTTATTCAAATACCTTGAGTCGCGGAAGAAAGCCCTTGGCCTTGACGAGCTTCATTTCTATGACACGTACGTTCCAATTGCCGGAGACGTGAAGTTTTCCATGGGCTACGATGAGGCAGTGGATACATGCGTGGCATGCCTTGCGCCGCTGGGCAGCGAATATACATCGATCCTGAAAGATGGCCTCATGAACGGTTGGGTTGACCGCTACGAGAACCGTGGCAAGAGGAGCGGCGCCTATTCCTCTGGATGTTACGATTCCCCCCCCTACATTCTTTTAAATTACGAGGAGACCAACATTAACAGCCTCTACACCCTCATACATGAGGCAGGCCACTCCATGCACTCATACTATTCCAAAAAGAACCAGCCCTTCGTGAACGCGGATTATACCATCTTTGTGGCAGAGGTGGCATCGACATTTAACGAAACACTTCTGAGCCATTACCTGCTGGAAAAATACAGGGACGACCCCAGGATGACACTCTACATCCTTAACCGCGAGATCGACAACATACGCGCCACGCTCTACAGGCAGACAATGTTCGCCGAGTTCGAAAAGCGCACCCACGAAATCGTGGAGCGCAACGAGCCCCTTACGCTGGATGTTATACGGATGGAATACTTCAGGCTGCTCAACGCCTACTTTGGCGATACACTGGTAATCGACGACGAGCTTACACTCGAAGCGCTCAGGATACCGCATTTCTATTCAGCCTTTTACGTTTACAAATATGCAACCGGCATATCGGCAGCCATTGCCCTTGCAGACAGGGTACTCAACGGTGGTGATGCTGCGCGCGACGCATACCTGGGTTTCCTGAAACTTGGCGGCAGCATGTTTCCCCTGGATGAACTTAAGCAGGCTGGTGTTGATATGGGAGTTCCGGCACCGGTTGAGTCGGCGATAAAGCATTTTTCAGGGCTTGTTGACAGGCTTGCGGAATTATTATAATTTTTCAGGGCTGAAAGGGGGACTGTTACCGGTTTTGTATTATATTTGTGTCCGGGAGCAGTTCTGGAATTTATGATAAGTCAGCCGTGTAATTTTTACCAGATAACAGTCCCGGTAATAATGCTTTCTTTTTTTACCGGAATACTGTTTATAGGGACAGTGCTTTATGCCTACATTTATTATAATCTGAGGCGAAGGCTGTTTCTTGCGGTTATTTTTTTCGGCATCCTGGGCATGGTTTTTGCCGGTTGCGAAATCTTCGTCATCACCCTTGGCGCGTCAGGCTTTGTCCGCGCGGGGATGGAATTCCACAGGATCGAGGCACTCTCGGTTCTGTTCTTTATTCCACAGTGCCCCTTTTTTTTAAACGAGATCCTCAACCTGGGCAACAGGTACAGGAGGGTCAACTTTCTGTTTATAATCGCAGGCTACAGCATCTGCCTTCTTATAATCTCTGCGGCATTTATCTCGCCCGATCTTTTTCTGGGATTCAACAAAGTGGCGGGGCCCGGAACCGCACCCTGGAATGTATCGCGCGGAGTTCCAGGCGTTCTCTATAACCTGCGGGATTTTTTAATCGTCCTGATTTCGGTCTACTGTATCGGGTCGGTCATCGCTGACATTAAAATCAACCGCCAGTACAGGTACCTTGGCATGATCCTTGCAGGCCTGATGATAGCTATTGTCCTGGGCGTTGTGGATGTGGTTTATGCCACGATCGAGCAGCCCGACGGCCTTTTCACAAAAAGGGTCTTTTCGTATTTCTGCCTTGGAGTTACGCTTTTTATCATTATATGCATGATAACAATCATGCGGTTTTTTATTGACCAGAGCCGACAGATTGAGAATACAAAAAAGATAGATTCCCTGGGGGTCTTTGCAGGAGGGCTTGCCCATGATTTCAACAATATCCTGTCGGGGATACTGGGCAACGTTACGCTGCTCATAGAGTCCGCGCCTGACAATGATCCCAGGATCGAGTGGATGAAGGGGATTGAGTACGCGGCATACAGGGCACGCGCCCTTACGATGCAGCTGCTTACTTTTTCCAAGGGGGGCGCGCCCATACGCGAAACCGCCTCCATCAGTGAGATCGTTGTTGAAACAGTGAATTTTTCCCTTTCCGGCTCAAAGGTAAGGCCAGGGTTCCACATACAGGACGACCTGATGAACGCGGTCGTTGATGCCGGCCAGATAAGCCAGGTGGTGCAGAACCTTGTGCTCAACGCGGCTGATGCCACACACGGAGAAGCGGGAATTATCGATATCAGGGTTGAAAACTGCGTCCAGAGGCTACCCGTTAATTCCGGGAAAAACTTCATGGACTGCATTAAGATTGAGGTGCAGGATTACGGCAGGGGCATACCCCCGCGTGAGCTCCCCTATATCTTTGACCCCTATTTTACAACCAAGGATCAGGGGAGCGGACTCGGCCTTGCCGTGTGCTACTCGATAATCAGAAAGCACGAGGGGGACATCACTGTTGCGTCAAAGCCTGGAGAGGGAACTGTCATGACCGTTTATCTTCCCGGTATGCGCGGGATTCCCTCTGCGCCTTCAGTGAAGAAGCCGGTCCGGGATACCTTCAGCGGTGAAATACTTGTTATGGATGACGACCCCATCCTCCGCACCACCCTGGAACGAATGCTGAGCCACATAGGGTTTTCCGTGACCTGCGTTACAGATGGAGAGCGGGCCATTGACGCGGTAAAGGCATCGTATCAGAATGATAAGCCTTACAGCGCCGTAATCATGGACCTTACTGTTTCCGGAGGAATGGGCGGGCAGAAAACCGCAGGGATACTTTCGGGCCTTTACCCGGAACTTCTGCTCATCGTGGCAAGCGGTTACAGCGATGACCCCGTGATGGCGCATTACAGGGATTACGGATTTTCAGCAAGGCTTGTGAAGCCCATAAGCCTTGACCATCTGCGGCTCGTTATGCTGGAAGTCCTTTCTGATTCCGGAGCCGGGGAATGAGTGGCGCCGGGTTAATTGATGAAAAAAACTTGATTTTTTATTCAATATCACAAGGATGTCGGAATTGATCAGTCGGTTCCAGAACGGGACGCGGACGGGCCTTTAAGGCAGCAGGAGAAAGCCTGCGGGACTTATGTTCCGGGGCTTTTTTTGTGCCCTGTTATTACTTGAGCGAGGTGATAATTTATGAACAATGCTGTTGACAATGTATCTGAAAAGACACGGGTTGCATTGCTATCGGTCCTGGCTGCTGTGTTTTTAACAGGCTCCAAGCTGATTATAGGCCTTCTCACCGGAAGTCTCGGCATCCTTTCTGAAGCATTGCATTCTGCCCTTGACCTGGTTGCGGCTGTCATTACATGGTTTTCAGTACGGATATCGGACAGGCCGGCGGATTTCGACCACAGGTACGGGCACGGTAAGGTCGAGAACCTCTCCGCGCTGATCGAAACCCTGCTGCTGCTTGTTACCTGTATCTGGATAATCTATGAAGCCGTTCACAGGCTTCTGACCGGCAGGACAGAGCTGGAGGTTACAGTCTGGAGCTATATAGTTGTGGTCAGTTCCATTGTTGTGGACTTCACAAGGTCAAGGGCGCTCATGAAGGCTGCGAAGAAGCACAACAGCCAGGCCCTTGAGGCTGACGCCCTTCATTTTTCAACGGACATCTGGAGTTCGACGGTTGTCCTCATGGGGCTCGTTGTCGTGAACTTCGGGTATAATTCCGCTGACGCGGTTGCGGCACTGTGCGTAGCGGTTATTGTTATTTATGTATCGATAAAGCTTGGAAGCAGGGCGATCAATGCGCTCATAGACGCTGCGCCCGCATATCACGTGAAGAGAATCGAGGCCATATTGCGCACTGTTCCCGGTGTTAAAAAGTTTCATGACCTGAGGGTGAGGATGTCGGGCGCCGATGTATTTGTTGACCTTTCCATTCATGTGGAACCGCTGCTTACCATTGAACAGGCACACAGCATTTCAGAGGATATCGAGAAGAGGATCTGCTGCGAGATTGAGAGGTGCACCGTCCAGACTCATGTGGAACCGGACGAGTAAAAATCTCCGCAGACCTGTAATAACCGCGAATAAAAAAATTGCCAAATGCACCGCTTCTGGTTTTATTTAGTATAATACCATGTGATCGGGGGACCTGATGAAAACCGGAATTATATCGCTGCTGATTATGCTCACCGCTGCATTAAGCCTCGGCGCGGACTCTGACCCTTCCAGGGAACTCATGTCTATGGACATGAAGGCCGAAGGCGCGGCAGAAAAGGCCAGGCAGCTTCTGGATGCGGGCGCAAACCCGGACTATTATGCCAGGGGAGGTGACAGGCCTGTTTTTCATGCTGTTAAGAGCGGCAACAGGGAGATTGTGAAGATGCTTCTTGACAGGCGCGTGGCCCTGAACATAAGTTTTGACGATGCCACCGGTTCGCCGCTCGACTCCGCTGTGGCAGCCGGCGATCCTGAAATCGTGCGTATGCTCATAAAGGCAAAGGCCGATGTAAACTACAAGATGCGCGGCGCGGTCACCGCGCTGCACACAGCATGCCTGCAAAGTGAGTCCTCTGCCGCTGACGAGATCATCACTGTACTGATCGATAGCGGCGCCGATATTAATGCCGTTACGCATTTCGGCGTGACGCCGCTCATGAACGCAGTTGAAGCAGACAATGGGGGCGCGGTTAAAATCCTTCTTGAGCGAGGGGCTGATCCCCGAATAAAAAACATCAAGGGCAAGACTGCCAAAGACTTGGCGGTGAGCGGCAAAAAGAACGCTGAAATCATAAAGATGCTGAAGGCCTGGAAAAAAAAGGGGAAGTAACCCTTTAGTCCAGCGGCACCGGAAATTTTATAAGGCAGCCCAGTTCAATATAATTCTCCGAGTCATGCACATAGCTGTATCGCATGTACGGCAGGACAAGAAAGAGGCTGACAAAGAAAATGCGCCCGGTAAATCCGTAACGCGACCTCCCTTCATCCTGCCTGACATATAAGAACCCACCATCAACGCCCATGCCCAGGAGGCAGGACCCGGTGCCTTTCTGCAGAAGCAGGTATTCAGGGCCCACGGAGAAGCGGTGCTCGCCGCTGCTGAAGATGTAGTCAGCATATATGCCTGCAAAGAGGTCATTCCCGAAAAAGGGGAGAAGGCTCAGCTCTGCACCGAAGAGGAACGCGTTGTCTGAATCGTCGTACATGGTTGTGCCGACGTTCATGCCGCCGGGCATAAGAGAATCGGGATTTCCCCATAGCTGGCACATTCCCCTGGCAGGATAGAGTAACAGGACGGGAAGAATAAGTAATAGTATTATATGAGTTTTTCTTTTCAATATTAATGACCCTCCGGCAGTTTGCTATTTTAATGAAACTGTTAAAAAAATAGCGCATTGAGGAATAAAGGTAAACAATTAAGTAAATAATAGTTGTAAAAGAAAGCTATATGGCACAAAATTTTTCCGGTTATAACTATGCAGATTTACGGAACCTATACAGTTTACAGGCTTACTGTGTGCCTCTCTGAAGCGGCTGGCCGGATTTTTTTGCGTCTGGCTGAAAAAATGAGATCTTTTCACGTCTTCTTCAGTCTAATAAACAGGAAGGGTGAAGGCACAGGTGACGATGAGCTTATCAGGTCGTTCCTTGCAGGGGACATGAAAAGCTTCGAGGCCCTGGCCGAAAGGTACAAGGATATGGCATATAATCTCTGTTATAATATTACGGGCGACCACGACGAGGCCATGGACTGCGCGCAGGAGTCATTCATTAAGGCCTACAGGAGCCTTCACAGGTTTGAGTTCAGGTCTGCCTTTTCGACATGGTTCTATGCCGTCTGCACAAATACCTGCCGCAACAGGCTGGCGCTGTCGTGGCGCAAAAAGCGCGTCCATGTTGACGGGAGGGTAATGGAAAATTTCCGTGACTCGTCGCCTGACCCTGAAGAGGAACTGGTACGGGGCGAGCATGAACAGATGGTCAGACGGGCAATAGCAAAGCTTCCTGACGAAGAGAGGGTGCTTGTTGTGCTGCGCGACCTTGAGGGGCGCGGCTACGGCGAGATCTCGGAGATTACGGGCATTGTTCAGGGTACGGTGAAGTCAAGGCTGGCGCGCGCAAGGCACAGGCTCAGGGGGATGCTGGAGGGGGAACTCTCATGAAATGCAGGGATGCCAGGGAACTGGTTAACGCGTATATAGACAACGGGATTGATCCCGCGGTTGACACTCAGCTGCAGGAACACCTTGCACAGTGCGATAAATGCAGGGCAGAGCTGCAGTTTCTCATTTCATGGAACAGCACCGTTAAAGGCGTGAAACCTGTAAAGGCCCCCGCAGGGTTCATGGCAGAGCTCAGGAGGAGGCTGGAGGTTGAGAGGCGGCACCCGCTTAAACGCTACATTGATAAACTGAATGAGTTCAGGAACAGCATCAGGTTCCCGGTCGAGGCAGCCGCTCTGCTGGTTATTGGATCGATCCTCTTTACGCTTTACAGGCCTGACAGGTTCATACTTTACAGGGTAACAGTGCCTGCTGCCGGAACCGTGGAGTCTGTTCCATATAACAGCAGGAGTGAAGATACTGCCCGTGAAAAGCCGGGGCGCATATATCTTGAGAAGGGTAAACATGAAACTGGTGACGCTGAGCTGGAGAGGGACGCCGGAGACAGCGCAGACACCGGAAAGACAGATGATGTAGCGGACATGATAAAACAGAGCGATGAAACTGAAGCGGAGAATGATTTTCAGTCAACAAAAGATGTGGCTGAAGAGAAATCAGTATCGGATGCGGATAAGAAGGAGTTACAGTCAGAGAGCAGAAAGGAGAAGAGCAAAGATACGGCTGAAAAATCCCCTGGCGCAATATTCAGAAAATACAATGCTATAATTGTTGCTCATGAAAAACGCAATAACGGATATGACCTGTACACGGTTGAGGCTGGCAACAGTAATGTTGAAGCGCTCCTGGCTGAACTGAGGAGGAATTACCAGGTAACAGAAAAATCCCGTGCAATAAGCGGCGAGCGGACAAAACTTGTACTGGAGATAAAAACCCGGTAGTCATTTACTGTTGTTGCCTGAAATTACCCTTTTCACTGCCTCTGAAATTTCCGCAGCCACCATGGGTTTCAAAACCATTTCGGTTATTCCGGCAGCACCAAGTTCCTCCAGGGAAATTTTAGGGTTGAAGCCTGTGCTCAGGATTACCGGGATATCGGGCCGGATTTTTTTCAGTATCCTGGACACCTCAAGGCCATTCATGCCCGGCATCATCATGTCGGTAATTACACAATTGAATTTACCTGGATTTTCACTGAAGATTTCTGTGGCCTTTTTGCCGCATTCTGATGTTGTCACATCATATCCCATCTGTCTGAGTATGCCTGAACCTGTAATGAGGATCATCTCCTCATCGTCGATAAGAAGGATATGCCCCTGGCCCCTGCTTATGGTTGATATTACCGGCCTCTCCCTGAACCG
Organism: uncultured Leptospirales bacterium; assembly: GCA_964440335.1. GTDB lineage: Bacteria > Spirochaetota > UBA4802 > UBA4802 > UBA5550 > JAAYBQ01. The sequence continues at coordinate 10,824 of CAYTSF010000051.1, read as the reverse complement.
GTCGTTATCAAGCTGCGGTAGAAGTATGCTGAAGGTTGTACCCTTACCGGGATCGCTCGATACGGAGATGATACCTCCCATATCTGTGATGATTCCATGTACCACCGAAAGCCCCATGCCTGTTCCGCTGCCCCGCTCCTTTGTAGTAAAGAATGGATCGAATATTCTTGACATGACCTCCTGTGAAATTCCGCAGCCGGTATCTGAAATTATTATCCGCAGATATTTTTCACCAGGGGCCGTGCCCGCCTGATCGGGTGTGTTTTTATCAGCGGCCATCTCTTCAAGCCGGATGTTTATTGTGCCGCTCCTGTCGCCGATCGCATATGCTGCGTTAGAGAAGATGTTCATGATAATCTGGTGGACCTGGGTCGGGTCCGCGTTGACTACTATGCGTGAATCCGGTATATCCTGTTTTATAGTTATACTGGCAGGCAGAAGGGCCGTGAGGAACGCAACAGATTCCTTTATGACCGAGCCTATGTCCACTGGCTCGCGCACGGTATCGGCCTGGCGGCTGAAGGTGAGGATCTGCTTCACAAGGTCTTTTGCCCTGAGGCTGGCTGTCCTTATCCCTTTAACGTGCTTTGGTATATCGTCGAACTTTCCTGTTTCAACTTTAAGGTTGATGAGCTCTGTAAAACCCAGGACTATCGCAAGTATGTTGTTGAAATCATGGGCAACTCCCGCTGCAAGCGTACCCAGGGATTCCATCTTCTGGATCTGCCTGAAACGTTCCGCGAACTTTTCCTTCTCCTCTTCGATATTTATCCTGGCTGTAATATCCTGCACGGTCCCCACTGAGCGGACTGGCCTGCCTTTGTCATCATAATATGTTTCACACTGTTCATGGACGTGCTTTATCCTGCCGTCGGGCATAAGCAGGCGGTGTGTGATTTCATACTGCTTATGTGTTTCCAGTGAATTTTCGAAGGCGTTGTTGACAGCTTCCCTGTCTTCGGGGTGTATAGTATCAAGGAAGAATTCGTACGAAGCGCCGAACCGGGACCTGTCCAGTTCAAATATGCTGAAGATTTCGTCGGACCATGTGAGCCTGTCATTGCAGATGTCAAGCTCCCAGTTTCCAATGTGGGCGATGCGCTGGGCTTCCCTGAGTTTTGATTCGCTGTCGCTCAGGGCGGCCTCTGCCAGCCTGCGTTCTGTTATATCGGCGAAAAAAGCGAAGACAGCCCGTTCCCCCATGAAGGTTCCCACTACGGTGGTCACTTCGGCGTAACATGTTTCGCCGTCCCTGCGCAGGAGCTTCTCCTCAACGGTTGGAAGTATGCGGCCGTCCATTGCCTGGAGTTTTATTCTTTCAATTACAAGGGGCCTCGAATCGGGATGCACGCGGTCCAGCAGCTTTTCGCCGATCGCCTCCTGACTGTTTGTATACCGGATAATCTTCACTGCCGCCGGGTTGACATACTGTATAATTCCGTTCTTGTGAATGACAATGCCGTAAGGAGCGTCCTCGATAATGTCCCTGGACTCCTTTTCCCGCTGGCGCAGGTCCTGTTCAATTTTTTTCAAGTTTGTTATATCATGGATCACGCTGATGAAACATGGCTTTAAATCTACAGTGATGATAGTTCCCGAAAGCAGTGCAGTTATTATATTGCCGGACTTCTGCCTGTACCTGGTTTCAAAATTATAAACTACACTCCGGTCCTTGAAGAGCACCCTGTACCTTTCTTTGTCCGATAAATCCACCCAGAGGTTGAGTTCATCCGTGGTGCGGCCCAGCATCTCTTCAGGCTTGTAGCCCGACAGGTATTCGGAATTGTCATTAACCGTCAGTATAAGTCCTTCAGGGATTGTGGTCAGTATTATAAGGTCAGGGCTCGACTGGAATATTTTCTGGAATTTTTCTTCGGACTTACGCAAAGCCTCTTCCATCACCTTGCGCTCAGTGATGTCCTGGACTGAACCGTATATTGCTGTTACATCTCCCTGGTTATTTAGTATCTGCCGCCCCTTGTGATCAAGATATTTAATGTTACCTTGTTTTGTTTTAATCCTGTAAACATAGCAATACTCAGGAGTATCAAAGGGTTTCAGTTGCTTTTGAACATTATCATCAACAAAATTTTTATCTTCATCATATACAAAGTCCCGGAACTCATCAAAGGTCGGTGACGGGCTGCCTGGGGCCAGTTCAAAAATTGTTTTCAGGCCTTTTGACCATTCAAGGTTCATAGTCTTCAGGTCAAGGCTCCAGAATCCTATTTTTGCAGTATCCTGTGCCGTTTCAAGTTTCTTCTGGCTGTCATCAAGTCTTTCCTGTGTGGTTTTGCGTTCTGTTATATCGTGGTAATTAAGCAACATTCCATTGATTAAGACATCGTTGATACAGTTCAGGCCGGTGAGTTCAATCCATCTGTATTCGCCGTTTTTGCATTTGAACCTGAACTCAACCTTCTCGGAATACTGGTCTTTTTCAAGGAGCCTGCGAAAAGCATCATATATGCGGTCATAGTCATCGGGATGAACTGTGAGCCAGCCGTTTGTGCCCACCAGTTCATCCTGCTCCCAGCCGAAGAGTTTTTCAATGTTGGGGCTTTCGTATCTGATTATGCCGTCAGTTCCAACAATGGCTATCACGTCGGATATGTTCGATATCAATGCTTTTTGTTTTATTTCACTTTCGGCAATTGCCCGGTTGGCGTTAAAAAGCTTAAAGGCCATTTTTATGGATGCGTCCAGTACCGTTATGCCTGAATTTTTTACAACATAGCCGTATGATGTAATCTTTTCTGTTTTTTCAACAATCTCGGGTTCTGTATGGCTTGATAAAAATACCAGGGGTATGGCCCTCTCCTTCAGGATTATCGAGGCTGTTTCTGTACCGTCAATTCCATGGCCCAGGTCTATATCCATGAGCACAAGGTCAATATTGTCTGCTTTTCTGAATACATCAATACCGGCAGGGCCGGAACCTGCTGTGACGACGTTGTACCCGTACTTTTCCAGGAATTTTTTCTGGGTCAAAGCTATGATCGCTTCATCTTCAATAAGGAGAATTGTTTTTTTATCAACAGAACTCATATTTTCAGTTTTCCAGTAATTAATCGGGTAATTTTACAGAATAACATTCACTCACCATCTTCAGGAAACTTATAAAGATAGATTACCGATGTTCCCTTGAGGATATAAATGCTGCTAAAATTTTTTTGTTATATATGCCCACAATTTAACAGTTTTTGAATCGCAAGTCAAGGTCTCTCCTGTAGAATCATCCAGCCCGTAATACGGCCGCCATCAATTTGTTGTTCATGAAAAAAGTAAATCCATGAAAAAAAATGAGAACCATTCCTGAACTGCTCCTGTCAAAGACGCATAATACAGGAGGAATACCATGAGAAACAGGATAGTAGTAGTTTTAATCGCACTCTTGACAGCAGTCACACTCTTCGGGAAAAATGCGCCCCAGGCAGGGAGCGGCCCCAGAATCCAGCTTGCCATACTTCTTGATACAAGCAGCAGCATGGACGGCCTCATTAACCAGGCGCAGGCCCAGTTGTGGAGGATTGTCAATGAACTCGCACGCGCAAGCAGGGACGGGGTTTCGCCCAGGCTCGAAGTCGCAATATTCGAATATGGCAACAGCGGGCTTCCGGAAGGCGAGGGTTACATGAGGATGGTTACATCGTTTACAGGTGACCTTGACATGATCTCGTCAAAACTTTTTGAACTGAGGACAAACGGCGGCGACGAGTACTGCGGAATGGTCATAGACTCTGCCCTGAAGAACCTTGCGTGGGACAAAAGCAACGACAGCCTGAAGCTGATCTTCATCGCCGGTAATGAACCCTTTGACCAGGGGAACACCAGGTACACCGAAGCTGTAAGGAAGGCAAGGAACAGGGGCGTGGTCATCAACACCATATTCTGCGGCGATGTACAGACAGGCGTGGAGACATACTGGAAAGACGGCGCGGACCTTGGCGGCGGAAGATACTTCTCGATAGACCACAATGCGCAGGAAATGGTCATTGAAGCGCCCCAGGACGCGGAGCTTGCTGACCTGAACCGTCAGCTTAATGATACATACCTGGCCTATGGCGATACTGGCAAGGAAAAGAAGAGAACGCAGGAGGTCCAGGACGAGAAAGCCGAGGAGCTCTCTACAGGTTCAAAAACTGAAAGGACCATATCCAAGGCGTCAGACAAGTACGATAACTCCGAGTGGGACATGGTTGACGCTGTTACAAAAGACAAAGTCGAGCTGGAGGATATCAAGGATGCCGACCTTCCCTCAGAGATGAAGGGGATGACCGATGATCAGAAAAAGAAATATGTAAGTGACATGGCAAAAAAGAGGGAAGATATCAAGCAGAGGATCAATAAACTCAGCGAGGAGAGAAGGGCCTATATCGAGAACAAGAGAAAAGAGACCGGTTCTGATGAGACCCTTGACTCCGCAATGATCAAGGTCATAAGGGAACAGGGCGAGGCCAAAAAGTATAAATTCAAATAGGATGCGCATAAAAAAACTGTGTTCAGCCATGCCGGTTGCACACTGAAAAAAGGCTGTTAAAAAACCGCGAGGGATTACCCTTATCGCGGTTTTTTTATTGATCGCGGGATGTTAAAGTTATATACTCGTTTCATGTGAGGTTGTTATGCGGCGTATTTTAGTCTGGGCCATGCTTTTCTCTGCTGTCATCTCTGCGGCGTCATGTTCTTCTGCCGATGAGATCAGGAAGAGGGCGCTGAATTATAAAAACAACGAGTTCGGGTTTTCGCTTCGATTCAATGAAAAATGGGAGAGCTACAGGGTCTTTGACGCAAAGGAGTACACCAGGTCGGGCCAGCGCGTCAGGGTTTTCTACGTGTGCCTGCCCACAAGGTCAAGGGACTGGCAGTTTTCAAGGGTCGAGTCCCCCTATGCTGTGATTTTTTCAATTTATGTTTATGATAACCGGTTGTGGGAAAAGTACAATGCCGACGACCCTGAATCGGCGAAGGATGAAGTTGTGATGGGCAGGTCAGACAAATACGTTTTTGTTCTTGGTTATCCTTCGGGCCTTCCGGTTGACCTCTACCTGTACATGAAAGAGATAGACTCCGTGGCCCGCACCTTCAGGGTGGGGGATTAGCAGGGTACTTTTCCCCTTTCAAAAAAAGCTTGAATGCACTGCGCGCTGCTGCATAATTGCCTCTCCATACCGGATTCGTTAATTTGAACAGGCCGTGAGTGACAGTTTATGATAAGCATTAAATCCCCTGTCGAAAGGACAGTTACATACTCAAAGATGATCAAGCTTTCCCACACCGTGTTCGCGCTCCCCTTTGCGCTTTCGGGCCTTGTGCTTGCCATCCAGGTAAAGCCGGTAACACCGCTTATGGTTTTATGGATTGTAATTGCCATGATCGGCGCGCGTTCAGCCGCAATGGGATTCAACCGCATAGCTGACGCCGACATAGACGCGTCTAATCCCAGGACCGCAATGCGCGAAATCCCCGCAGGGAGGATAACGAAGAATCAGGCCGTGCTCTTTGTAATTGTATCATCAGCGATTCTGGTTTTCTCAGCCTGGATGCTTTCGCAGCTATGCTTCCGGCTCTCCTTCCCCCTGCTTCTACTGCTTTTTTTCTATTCATATACCAAAAGGTTCACATGGCTGGCGCACATATACCTGGGGTTTGCCATAGGGCTGGCGCCTGTGGCGGTGTGGATTGCAATCGCCGGTGTACCGCAGCTTCCTGTGATCCTGCTTGCCCTTGCACTCATGACGCATATTGCAGGCTTCGACATACTCTACTCATGCCAGGATGCGGAGTTTGACAGGGAGAATAATCTGTTTTCAATTCCCGCGCGTTTCGGCGTCAGGAACGCGTTCAGGATCTCCGCCTTCATCCACACAATGACCGTGGCATTCCTCGCTTCGATATATTTTGTTCTGCCCTTCGGCATATACTATTTTATATGCATCGCGATTATTGCGATACTTTACATTGTCGAGCACAGGATCGTGAGGCCCGATGATATATCCAACATAGACATAGCCTTCTTTCACCTGAACAGCGTAATATCGGTATTTGTTTTTGTAACAATACTTACTGGACTGCTCGCAGGTGCGTGACATGGCAAAGGACCTTCTGCTGGCCATAACAGGCGCTTCGGGGAGCATATACGCCCGGAACTTCATGCAGCATTCAATGCGTCTTGGAGTTCACCTGCGCATAATTGCAAGCGAAATGGGGGAGCGCGTGTTTTTACACGAAACAGGCAGCTCTTTGAGGGAATGCGCAGACACCTGCAGCGGCACATACAGGCTCTATGATAACAGCGACATGTTCGCTGACATAGCAAGCGGTTCATGCAGGATTGACGGTATGGTCGTGCTGCCATGTTCCATGAAGACGCTTTCGTCCGTGGCGCACGGAGCTTCAGGTTCGCTGCTTGAACGGGCCGCGGACGTTATGCTCAAGGAGAGGAGGCCGCTCATACTCACAGTACGGGAGACGCCGCTTAGCCTTGTCCACCTGAGGAACATGACAGCAGCGACAGAGGCGGGCGCGGTCATACTTCCTGCGTCACCGGGATTCTACCACGCGCCCGTTTCAATCGATGGGCTCGCTGATTTTATCACAGGGAAGATTCTTGACCAGCTCAGGATCGAACACGACCTGGGTACAGGCTGGGGGAAGTGACTGAGTAATCCTGAACATTTACTATCTGCTTTGATACAGGTGAATAAAAATTCTTTGGCCCCTAACCCCCAAAGGGTCAAATGAATGTTAAAAAAAGCAGAAGATATCTGATAACATTCATTAGTAAAATAACAGTTGATATGTGACCATCCGGGAGTTGGGGGGTTTCAAGGATAAAACGATTGTAAATCTGATTTTAATGAAATCAGAAAAATTGGGCATTCCGGGATGAGCATAAATCTGTAATGATTATCATAAAATAAAGGTAACCGATGAAAACATACTATAAAAATCTCGGCGGGTTCATCAATGCACTTGATGCGGCAGGTGAACTTGTGCGATTCAGAGAGGAGGTTTCATGTGAACTGGAGATCACCGAAATAACAGACCGCATGTCAAAACTTCCCGGCGGGGGCAGGGCCATTTTGTTTGAGAAGGTCAGGGGCTCCGAACTCCCTGTGCTTATGAACCAGTTCGGAAGCATGAAACGCATATGCATGGCACTTGGCTGCGAGTCCCTTGACTCGCTTGCAGCACGGCTGCACGACATCATAAACATGAAGCCTCCAAAGAGTTTCGGCGAAAAGGTAAAACTGCTGCCGCAGCTTGTGAAGTACTCGAAGTTCCTGCCGCGCACAGTGAAGAAGGCCCCATGCCAGGAGGTGATGCTTGGCGGCGATAAAATCGACCTCGCAAAGATTCCGGTGCTGAAGTGCTGGCCCGATGACGGCGGACCCTTTGTAACGCTTCCCGTTGTTTTTACAAAGGGGCTAAGTGACGGGCGGCGCAACGCGGGCATGTACCGCATGCAGGTTTATGACCGCAACACTACGGGCATGCACTGGCACATACACAAGGACGGCGCGCACCACTACCATGAGTACCTGAAGGCCGGGAAACGCATGGAGGTTGCCGTGGCCATAGGCACAGATCCAGCCATAACGTATTCTGCCACAGCGCCGCTGCCGCGCGGGGTGGACGAGATGCTCCTTGCGGGCTTCATCCGTCAGCAGCCCGTGGAGATGGTCAGGTGCAAGACTGTCAACATCGAGGTGCCTGCTGAGGCGGAAATAATTCTTGAGGGGTACGTTGACCCCGGCGAGCTGCGCGTTGAGGGGCCATTCGGCGACCATACAGGCTACTATTCTCTGAAGGGGGATTACCCTGTGTTTCATGTAACTGCTGTTACGCACAGGAAGAATCCCGTGTACAGCGCAACGATCGTCGGCAAGCCGCCAATGGAGGACTGCTACATGGCACTTGCAACAGAGAGGTTCTTCCTTCCAATGATAAAAACAGTACTTCCTGAAATAAAAGATTACATGCTGCCATGGGAGGGAGTGTTCCATAACATCGCCGTGGTTGCCATTGACAAGGAGTTTCCGCAGCACGCGGTGAAGGTCATGAACGGGCTGTGGGGTTCGGGGCAGATGAGCTTTGCGAAGATGCTTGTAATGGTCGATGACGAAAAACTTTTCGCTGACCGTGCAGGACTCCTGAGGAATGTACTCAATACTGTTGATGTAACAGAAGACATCATTGTGACAAAGGGGATACTCGATGTCCTGGACCACTCTGCGGAGAAGCCGCTCTACGGGGCGAAGCTTGGAATAGACGCAACGCAGAGGATAGACGGCGAGGAGAAGCGCACCGGCAGGGCGGTTCGCGGCAGAATGAACCGCAAAAAAGTTGAGGCCGTTGCCCTCTCCGTCGACAAAAAAATAACAGCGGCCAGGCTTGCCTTCGATGAATGCAGAAACAGAGTGATACTGCTCAATGTGCAGAAGGATAAAAAGGCAAACTCGCAGTACTTCATGAAAAAGCTTAAAAGCAGCATGCTGCCCGGTGAAGGAATAATCGTATTCTTTGACCATGACATAGACATCAATAACGATTCGGTGCTCCTCTGGAAGCTTTTCAACAACGTGGACCCTTCGCGTGACATGCTTATTGATGATGGATGCGTTATCATAGACGCAACGCGAAAAGGAACAGCTGACGGGCACAGCCGTGAATGGCCCGACGATATCGAAATGTCCGGCGCTGTAAAGAAAAAAGTTGATGCGCTTCTTGCGGGCAACAGGGATTTTCTATGATTGAATACG
>CAYTSF010000051.1:0-1959 GCA_964440335.1 uncultured Leptospirales bacterium | reverse complement strand
CGCCCTTGATATGGTACTCAGCCCTCTGAGGGTCATTGCCACGCTCAGGCAGTAACCGGCATGGCCATCTGTTGAATTGTTCCCTGTTTATAAGTATATTATAACTGCCATGATAGCAATTGGAGGATGTTATGCGTAAAAAGATTTTTGCATGCCTCATGTCTGCCGCTGCAATAGGATGCGGCGGGTCTTCTGAAAGCGCCTCTTTTACTGTTGAATCGGGCTCATTTAAAAACGGCGAGTATCTGGCTTCTGAATTTTCATGCGAGGGCAAAGACCAGTCGCCGGAGATACACTGGAATTACCCCGGCAGCGCCATGAGTTATGCGCTGATCTGCGAAGACCCTGACGCGCCAGGCGGGACCTTTATCCACTGGGTGGTGTACAACATACCCGGGTCATACGTGAACCTTGCCAAGGGCTTCCCAAAGAGCGGCGCGCCTGACGCGATTGTCCAGGGTGTAAATGATTTTGGTGAAACAGGATACAATGGACCGTGTCCGCCAAAGGGCAAGGCCCACAGGTACATCTTTACAGTGTATGCCCTTGATATTAAGATCACAGAAAAGGGGCTCAGCGCCGCGGCGCTTAAAAAGGCCATGAAAGGGCACATTCAGGGAAGCGCGTCAATTACAGGTATGTTCAAGAGGTAGGACGCAGGAATCCTCCCCGGTCCGGGGAGGATTCTATAGACTATTTCAGCGACGTTGAATCAAATGAGGCCATGAGCTGCTGCATAAGCTCGCTGTTTTTCTGAATGCTGCTGTCAATGAACAGCACCTTCGAGTTGTTTGACAGGCCTATACTCTTCAGTGTATCAAGGTACTGTGTGAGCGTGAGAATTGACATGATCTCCTGGGAAGTGCCGCCGGTGGCCTTCTGTACGATCTCCACTGACTTCTGGAGCCCCATGGCAATGGCTTCCCTTTCGAGGGCAATACCCTCACCCTGCAGCCTCTTTCTTTCCCTCTCGGCCTCGGCCTCCTTGATGGCCTGGATCTTCACTGCCTCGCCCTTGTTCTCTGCCGCCTTCCTGAGCTGTTCAGAAGCAACAACCTCTGACATGGCATCTGTAATAGTAGTCGGAAAGCTGACGTTAGTTATCTGGAAACTGCTTATTAACATCCCCCATTCCTCGTACTGCTTTTCCAGGTCAGTGCGTATGTGCAGCGCCAGTTCCTCTTTCTTTTCAAGTATTCCCTCATGGGTCTCCTTGGCGATGTAGGTACGCAGTGAGTTTTCGATGATCGCTCCAACTGACGCTGACCTGTTCTCAAGGGCGTATGTGTATTTTTTTATCCCCTCAGGCGCATCATTGACCCTGTAAATCAGGTTTGTGTTTACATCTACAATTACCTTGTCTTTTGACGGGTACTTGCCCTCTATGCTGAAGTTCTGCTGGCGCATGGATACGATTTCCCGTACGCTTTCAAGCAGCGGTATCTTCAGGTTAAGCCCTGCGTTCATGACCCTGTTATATTTACCAAGGAACTCAATGACCAGTACTGTATTCTGGTTTACTATGCGGACGTTCGGTACTACCAGGATAAGAATCACCGCAACTATTATGCCAAGCTGAATATATGTCATTCAACTCCTCCTGTTGATTAGTTTATTTGTTCTGGTGAAAAGTAAGGTTGAATCAGGTGTATTAAAAAAAGCACATCCTGTCAAACAAATATATGTTTTATCCTTCATATCGAAATACACAAAAAAATGATTAAAAAAAGATATTTTTAGAAAAAAAACAATAAAATAAAACGATTTTCGCAAAAAAATAGATAAAATTTTTTGACAAATCATACCCCTCCATATATCTTTAGTCAAAACGTAAAGCAGCCGGGCGTTGGGGATTAAACAGAGAGCGGAGGAAATTATGAGCAGCCAGACAAACACAAAAGCATCAAAGGGATTTACTGTAAATGATTTCAAGGCATATAAAGAGAAGAAGCAGAAGAT
>CAYTSF010000050.1:14476-21317 GCA_964440335.1 uncultured Leptospirales bacterium | reverse complement strand
TGCTCGACCTTTTTCCTTAACTGGAGCACGTAGACGCGCAGGTAGCTTGAATCGGGATGGTTCTTCGATCCCCAGAGTTCGTCCATGATCTGGTTATGCGTTATGACCCTGCCCGCGTTGCGTGCAAGGAGTTTAAGCAGGGAATATTCCGTGGGTGTGAGTTTAACATCGGTACCATTGCTTGTGACTATTCTCCTGGCAAAGTCTATCTCAAGGATGCCAGTCCTGAATATGCCTTCGGACGTATCGGGAATGCTGTGGCGCAGGGCTGCGCGTATGCGTGCCAGCAGTTCCCCCATACCGAAGGGCTTGGTCAGGTAGTCGTTTGCCCCTGCGTCCAGGAGCTCGATCTTGTCCTGCTCGGAGCATTTTACAGAGAGTATTATGACCGGCGACTGGTTCCATTCCCTGAGGCTTTTAAGTGTATCAAGTCCGTCAGCATCGGGAAGGTTCAGATCCAGGATTACAAGGTCCGGCCTGCAAAGGGCTGCCTGCTGCAGGCCTTCCATTGATGACGCAGCCTCCTTCACCGTGTAGCCGTGGGCATCGAGGCTCAGCCTGAGCATTCTCCTTATCTGGACATCGTCATCAATTACAAGTATTACCGGGCCTTCAGTCATCCTTCACCGCGTCATCTTCCCTGGGGAGCCATATTGTAAACAGGGCCCCGCCTGTTTCGTTGTTGCCTGCGCTTATTGTACCGCCGTGGGCCTCGACAATTCCCCTGCATATTGAAAGGCCCAGGCCGGTTCCCCTGCTTCCAGGCTGCAGTCCCCTGCGGAACCTGTCGAATATAAAGGGGATGTCCGCCCCGTCAATGCCGGGGCCGTTGTCACCGACCGAAATATTGAAGCCTCCCCTGCCCCGGCCGGCACGAATCGTTATTCCGGTCCCGGCAGGCGTATGGCTCACGGCGTTGTAAACCAGGTTCACCAGCGCCTGTTCCATCAGCGCAAAGTCCATATTTATCATAGGCAGTTCTTCTGCCATGTCAATTAAAACTTTATAATCCACCAGCTCATTTTCAAGGGTCCTCAGCACAACACTCACAAGGTCTGCAACGTCGTATTTCTGGAGATTGAGTTTCATCATGCCCGACTCGAGCCTGCTCATGTCCAGCAGGTTGTCCACGAGCCTGTTCATGCGGAGCCCTGCCCTGTTTATCTCCCTGGCAAGTTCATCCCTCACTTCCTGCTTTTCACTGACGACCCGGTCAAGGAGGCTGCTCGATGCTCCGGTAATTGTAGTGAGCGGCGTCCTCAGTTCGTGGGAGATGGAACTCAGCAGGATCCTGTATATGCGCTCGGATTCGGCAACGAGCTGTGAGTTGCGGCTTTCAACTGCCAGTGTTTCACGCTCAAGCCTCTGGGAAACCTGTGAGACTATGCTCTGGAAGAAGTTGTCCCGCGCGAAGGAGAAATCAGTTTCGGTTTCGGGCATTATGCACAGCACGCCCATGATCCTGCCCGGCGAGTTCAGGGGAATGTAACATGCCGATGCCTGCGGCAGGGTATCGGTGTTGAGGCCTGCGGGCTTCCTGTTCCTGAACACCCACTCCGCAATTCCTGCACCGCCATCGGGCATGCTGAATGAACTACCAGGATGCCCTGCCTGTGAAAGAGTCCCGGAACTCCCGGCCAGCAGGAAAGCCGACTTCACGTTGAAATAATCCTGCAGGTGTTCAACCGCCACCCCGACTATTTCATCCATATCGGCCGCATTGCCCAGGGCCCTCGAGAACTCGTACATCTCCGATATCCTCTTCTCCCTTACGCGCAGGGCCTTTTCCTTGGCATGGAGCTTTGACGTGAGCCCCCCTACAATGACCGCGGTGAACAGGTACGCCAGGAACATCATTACATCCTCGAGCTTTGCGATCCTGAATGTAAAGAGCGGCGGTATAAACAGGAAGTTCCATGCAAGTGCGCTTATGACTGCCGCAAGGAAAACAGGCCCCCTCCTGGTAAAGAGGCCGAGTATAAGTATGTAGAGCAGGTAAATGATCGCGATAGTCCAGTATCCGGTGAATGTTTCGACGAAGAGGTTCACCCCGGTCACCGCAGCCACTGATATCAATGCCCGCATGTACTCGTCGCGCATTCCCGATATGTTCAGTTCGGGCAGCAGCCTTATACGCGGCCGCTCCGCATGTGGCTGGTTCACTATGTGGACTTCAATGTCGCCGCTGACCTTCAGGAGCCGCTCGACCAGGTTTCCTCCCCTGAAGATATCCGTGAAATAAAACCTCAGGGGCTTGCCTGCCACTATCTGTGTTATGTTTTTCTGTCTGGCCACGCGCATGAGGCCGCTTACAATATCATCGTCCACAGTCGAGATCACCTCTGCGCCAAGTTCCCTTGCAAGTTCCAGGTTCCCGGCAAGTAACTTTTTACCGGCCGGGGAAAGCGCCTTCTCCCTTTCTATGTACAAAGCAATCCATGGAGCCTTCATGGTAAACGCGAGTCTCCGTGTCCACCTGATGAGGTACTCTGAATACGGACTGGGGCTTACCGCAACCATGAGGTTGTCGCCTGCCCTCCAGGGCCCCTCTATATTCTGTCTTCGCATGTAGTCCTGCAGGTCGCTCTCAACTCTCCTCGCGGTGTAGTTGAGCGCCATCTCGCGAAGTGCCGTGATGTTCCCCCTCCTGAAGAAATTCTCCGCAGCGTACCCGGCCCTTTCAGGTAGATACACCTTCCCCTCTGCCAGCCTCTTGAGCAGCCCTTCGGGCGATATGTCCACGAGTTCAATTGAATCGGCCCTGTCCATGACCGAATCAGGCACAGTCTCCCTGACCTTTATGCCGGTGATCTGTTCAACAACGTCCGCCTGGCTTTCGATATGCTGCACGTTTAAAGTCGTGTAAACGTCTATGCCGTTATCGAGCAGCTCAAGGACATCCATGTACCGCTTGGTATGGCGCGAACCTTCAGCATTAGTATGCGCCAGTTCATCGACCAGTATTATGACAGGACGCCTCTCAAGGACAGCGTCTATGTTGAATTCCTCAACGGTGAGCCCATGGTGGTCAGCTTTCATCCCCGGTATGAGTTCAAGGCCCTGGAGAAGCTCACCGGTCTCGCTGCGTCCATGGGTCTCAACATACCCGGCCACCACATCAACCTTCTCATCCATTAACCTCCGGGCAGCCCTGAGCATTGCATAGGTCTTTCCAACACCGGCAGACATGCCGAAGAATATTTTAAGCCTCCCCTTTCCTGCCATCTCTTCATCTTTTTTTATCGATGCAAGGATGCTTTCCGGGTCCGGCCTGCTCTTCATTTTCACAAAGCACCTCCTTCATCATCAAGGGCGATGTTGAGCCTTAATACGTTTACACAGGGCCTTCCGAAAAGGATGTACTGCTTTTCAGCAAGTTTCATTACGAGGCCCTTCACAGCTGAAACGTCACGTTTACGGGCAGCCGCCACGCGGCCGGTTTGCAGCATGGCTGCCTCAAGGCTTATGTGCGGATCGAGTCCGCTCCCCGAACTGAAAACAATTTCAGGAGGAACCGGCGTATCATGAGAAAGGCCGTTATCACCCCTGAACCGCTCTGCCGCATTTTTTATTTGCTGCAGCAGCTTATCGTTTGACTGTGCAAGGTTACTTCCGCCCGATACTGATGGATCGTAGTTTATTGCAGAGGGCCTGCCGTGAAAATACCCCGCGCCAGTAAACTCCTGGCCAATGAGCGACGAGCCCGCAACCCGGCCTTTGATATACACAAGGCTGCCGCATGTTCTGTCGCTGAAGAATATGGTTCCCAGGCCGGTCACTGCCAGGGGATAAATGACTCCCGTTATAAAAGTAAATACCATAAATGACAGCAATGTTCTTCTCAGTGTTTTCATAATATCAACCTATATAACCGCCACTAACATATCAATTAACTTTATACAGATGAAGGGGAGTAAAATACCCCCCAGTCCGTAAACAAGAAGGTTTCTCCTGAGCAATGCAGAAACCGTTGTAACGCTGTACTTAACACCGCGCAGTGCCACAGGCACCAGGGCCGGTATTATAAGCGCGTTGAATATTACAGCCGAGAGCACCGCCGATTCCGGGTTTTTGAGCCCCATGATGTTCAGCACACCAAGCTGCGGGAACTTTACCGCGAATATTGCAGGCACAATGGCGAAGTACTTTGCCACGTCGTTTGCAATGCTGAATGTCGTAAGCGCTCCGCGGGTTATGAGTATCTCCTTGCCTGTCTCCACTATATCGAGAAGTTTAGTGGGTGACGAGTCCAGGTCTATCATGTTGGCTGCCTCGCGTGCGGCCTGTGTGCCCGCGTTCATGGCCACTGCGACATCCGCCTGTGCAAGCGCGGGCGCGTCGTTGGTACCGTCGCCGATCATGGCCACCATGTTGCCCTGCTGCTGAAACTTACGGATTATCGTCAGTTTGGATTCAGGCTTTGCCTGTGCTACGAAGTCGTCAAGGCCTGCCTCAGCTGCTATTGACGCGGCCGTGAGGTGAGTGTCCCCTGTTATCATTATGGATTTAATTCCTATCCTTCTCATCTGGTCTATCCTTGCAGCAATGCCATCCTTGATAATGTCCTTGAGCCTTATGACTCCAAGGACATCGCTGTTTCTTATGACTACCAGCGGCGTATCCCCTGCCATGGCCACACGGTCTGCAGCGTTCTTTATCTCTGCCGGTATGCCGAAGTTAAGTTTTGCAGCAAGTTTCTCCACTGCCTGCACAGAGCCCTTCCTGATCTCAACTCCCGCAATATCAACACCGCTCATTGCTGTCTCGGGTGTGAATGGAATGAACACCGATCCCTGGGGCTGACGGATGTCCCTGCCGTGAATTCCAAGTTCTTTCTTTGCAAGGATTACAATGCTCCTTCCCTCGGGAGTCTCATCTGCCAGCGAAGCGTACATGGAATCCTCCATGAGCCTGTTCATCTCGACACCACCTGCGGGAATGAATTCGCTTGCCATTCTGTTTCCCAGCGTAATTGTGCCGGTCTTATCGAGAAGGACGACGTTCACGTCCCCTGCTGACTCAATTGCGCGGCCGCTCATGGCAATGACGTTATGCTGCAGCACCCTGTTCATGCCGGCAATACCGATGGCAGGGAGCAGCCCGCCGATAGTTGTGGGCATAAGGCATACCAGGAGAGAGACCAGTACTGGTATGCTGATTGATATCCCCATGTAACCCGCAAACGCAGGGAGAGTAATTACCACCACAAGGAACAGCACGGTGAGGGACACAAGGAGTATATCCATTGCGGACTCGTTGGGTGACTTCTGACGTTTTGCCCCCTCTACCATTTTAATCATGCTGTCCAGGAATGACTCGCCCGGATTAACAGCCACCCTGACCTTTATGCCGCCCGAAAGAAGCCTGGTGCCGCCTGTAACACCGCACCTGTCACCGCCCGATTCCCTTATTACCGGCGCTGACTCCCCGGTTATTGCCGATTCATCAACAAGCGCCGTACCCTCGATGATATCACCGTCTCCAGGTATAGTTTCACCCTGGCCGACTGCCACGACATCACCTTTTCTTAACAGAGCTGCACTTACCTGTTCTGTTTTTCCATCAGGCAGTACCCGCGACGCTACGAGCTGGCTCTTTGCGCTCCTGAGTGACCCGGCCCTGGCCCTGCCCTTGATCTCTGCCAGCGACTCTGCGAAGTTAGCAAAAATCACGGTCAGCCAGAGCCAGATGCTCACGTTAAGGGCAAGAAACGAACCGTTACCCGCAGCAAAGTCGTGTAATGCCGTCGCGGTTGTTACCGCTGAACCGATCTCTACCACGAACATTACGGGGTTTTTCCAGAGAGCAAAGGGGTTCAGCTTTATGAAAGATTCCCTTAATGCCGGTTTTATATATTCAGGACTTAAAAGTTGCATGTTATACCTCCCATATTCCTTTAATCAAACATCAGCAGGTGCTCAAGCACAGGCCCCAGTGCGAACACGGGAAAAAATGTAAGAGCTCCCATGATTATAATCACGCCTGCGACTACCGCAACGAATAGCGGGCCCGTTGTGGGAAACGAAGCTGTACCCTGGGGCACTATCTTTTTCCCTGCCAATGACCCGGCAATGCCAAGGGCAGGGATAACTGTTGCAAACCTGCCTGCGAGTATCGCAATTGAAAGGGTCGTGTTATAGAAAACCGAACTGGAGTTAAGCCCTGCAAAGGCAGAACCGTTGTTCCCTGCCGCAGAAAAATATGCGTAAAGGATCTCGGATAACCCGTGTGATGACGGGTTGTTAAGGCCCGCAAGTCCGGGCTGCGCAGAGACCGCTATTGCCGAAAGTACAACGGCTGTTATCATGGGAACAAGGAGCGCCGCCATGGACATTGCCATTTCGTATGGCCCGAACTTTTTCCCCATGAACTCAGGAGTGCGGCCTATCATGAGGCCCGCGACAAACATTGACAATATGACGTACATGATAAAACCGATGAGTCCCACGCCAGCTCCGCCGTATACGACTTCGCCTATCCCCATATTGAACATCTGAACCATACCCGACAGCGGCATGAAACTGTCGTGCATACTGTTCACGCTGCCGTTTGACGTGGCAGTCGTGGACTGGCTCCAGACCGATGACCAGAAGGGGCCGAACCTGGTCTCCTTTCCCTCCATGTTCACCATTTGCGAAATGCCGGTCCCTCCAAGTACAGGGTTGATCCTGTATTCAGCTGCGATGGTAAGTCCGAGTCCCAGCGCAAAGAGAAACGTCATCGTGATAAAAATGACTGTCCCCTGTTTTCTGTTTTTTATCATGCGGCCGAACATGAACACAAAGGCAACAGGTACCAGCAGTATAGAGAAGTTTTCCACAAGGTTGCTGATCATGTCGGG
>CAYTSF010000050.1:11363-14376 GCA_964440335.1 uncultured Leptospirales bacterium | reverse complement strand
CAACAGGTACCAGCAGTATAGAGAAGTTTTCCACAAGGTTGCTGATCATGTCGGGGTTCTCAAATGGATGTGCGGAGTTTGCGTTAAGGAATCCGCCTCCGTTTGTACCAAGCTGCTTGATTGCGATCTGTGATGCCGCAGGCCCCAGGGGTATCAGCTGCCTGCCCCCTTCGAGTGTCATTGAATCCATGTAAGGATGAAAGGTCTGCACCACGCCGCGCGCCATGAGTATAACAACTACTATCAATGAAAGAGGTATGAGCACATAGAGAATGGCCCTTGTCATGTCCACCCACATGTTGCCGATCGCACCGGACTCCCTGCGCATGAACCCGCGTATTAGTGCCGCGCCCGCGGCCATACCTGTTGCGGCTGAAAGGAAGTTCTGCACAGTAAGTCCCGCCATCTGTGTAAAATAGCTCATGGTGGCTTCACCTGCGTATCCCTGCCAGTTCGTGTTAGTAGCAAATGATACCGCGGTATTAAGTGCCGAATCCCATTTAATGTTTCCAAGCCTCTGAGGATTGAGCGGCAGGTATGCCTGCGTCACCTGGATTAGCACAAGAAGTATTATGCCGGCAACGGTGATGAGAGTGAAACTCAATGCATACTGCCTCCAGTTCATCTCTTCATTCTCATCTATGCTGCACAAACGGTATATGAATCTCTCAACCGGGCGCAAGACCGGCGAGATGAATGTTTGCTCACCATTAAATACCCTTTTCATGTAACTGCCAAGCAGTGCGGCAGCAGATGTGAGCAGGATAAAAAATACCGCAAAAACCGTTATATCAATCCTTTCCATAAACCACCTCTTATTACGCTTCTAATGTACCACGGGCAGCATAATTTGTAAATTTTAAAGAGGTTAGGATTCCCCGTTGCTTCGTCAGGATTGCGTGAGTATTTGAACCGCTGCCGTTAATAAACCGTTAATTCCCCCCATTACATCAGGCTTGTTTTATTTCGTGTTTTTTACCGGGTCTAAAGGACGGAGCCCGTGCTGACACGATGTCAGCCTGTCAGCACAATACAGGATGCTTAGAAAAACCTGACCTTTAAAAGAAGCCCCCTTCAGGCTTTCTGGAGGTATCAAACGCCAGTCTGGAAACAGGTCTATTATTTGTGCATTAATTACTTTACACAAATCAGCCAGGGTCATAAGCAGTAATAAAAGCCTCCATGCACCGGATAAAGAGAACTGTACATCAGGAATAAAGACTGATATGAGAAGTACCATTCCGGTTATAGCAGCAGGAATGACATTTGTTCAGCCCCGGTGCCTCTGCGGCAGAACTCATATTACTTTTCAGGAGAATCTAATGAGCCAGTACCTCATATCCGTATTACTCGGCATCGTTGAAGGGATCACCGAGTTCCTTCCCATATCATCAACAGGCCACCTTATCATAGTTAACAGGTTCGTGGACTTCACGGGCGATTTCTCAAAGATGTTCGATGTGGTCATACAGTTCGGCGCGATCCTGGCTGTAGTTGTGGTCTACTGGAACCGTCT
The DNA here is from genome assembly GCA_964440335.1 of uncultured Leptospirales bacterium. Classification (GTDB taxonomy): domain Bacteria; phylum Spirochaetota; class UBA4802; order UBA4802; family UBA5550; genus JAAYBQ01. Next base: position 12,860 of record CAYTSF010000050.1, on the reverse strand, counting down.
CTTCCCGTTCTGGAGCAACAAGACTGCTGATGAACAGAAGGCGGTGTTCACACTCTGGTTTAAGGTCTGCGTTGGCGTCATACCGGCAGTCGTAATCGGCGCGCTTGCCGCCTCTGCAATCAAGGAAAAACTTTTCAATTCAATAACAGTATCCATTGCCCTTGTAGTCGGCGGCATAATACTCATACTCATCGAACGCCGTAAAAACATCTCCGAAGGCATAGACATAGCTTCGCTCACCTACCGCACCGCATTTTTCATTGGGGCCATACAGTGCCTCGGCATGATACCCGGTACGTCGCGTTCAGCAGCAACGATAATCGGCGCCATGCTCCTGGGGCTTTCGCGCATGGCAGCGGCCGAGTTTTCATTCTTCCTTGCAATACCCACAATGGCAGCGGCATCGGTCTGGTCAGTCTTCAAGATGGGAAGGATGCTCACACCCCTTGAAATACAGGTTGCAGCCATTGGATTTATAGTATCCTTCTTTGTTGCATGGATTGTAATCAGGATCTTCGTTAAATTCATATCCACACATGACTTCAAGCCCTTCGGGTATTACAGGATTATCCTGGGCGCCCTGGTTCTTGGTTACTACCTGCTTCATGCCAGGGGATGACATAGAACATGCTCCGTCTAACATGGTACACCGGAGCCGCGGTAATCCTGCTGAGCATCATTCTCCTTGCGGTAAATCCCCGCAGGGCGGAGAAGCTCCCTGCGGGTTTCTTCACTCCAGTGGTGGCCTTCGAGTTTATCCAGTCCCGCGCGGAGGTACTTGACCTCTTCGGCCATGAAACCACGCCCGCGCGCAGCAGGCTCATTCATGACATGGATTTGGGCACATACATCGACTTCGCCTACATGGCCGCATACACAATCTTTCTGCTGCTCTTCACATTTACATTCATAAAACGCAAAGGAAGCCTCTACTTCCTGCTCCCGGCAGCGATATGCCTGGCAGTCCTTACGGGCGACTTCATGGAAAACATCATGCTCCTTGTTATTACATGGGGAATGGATGGCGACATCACACCCTTCCTGCTCATGCTGCGTTTTTTCACATGGCTAAAGTGGGGCGGGCTCTGCGTAGTTTTTCTTTGCTTTATACCTGCATTATGGCGCTGCGGCAAATTGGGCCGGGCAATCTGCGCGGCAGCAGTTTCTGCATCATTGCTTGCATCTGCTTCGTACATTCACAGGTCCCTGCTCAACGAGTTATTCGTGCTCAGCGTCGCGTTCTGTTTTCTTTCGCTTATTGTTTTCTCAGGCGCCATGTACAGGATTTCAAAACATTGACATTCACCGTCCGCTGAGTTATATTAATTATACAGCGATGAAAACAATCAGACACAATCCATTCCTCAAGCCGCAAAAAAGGGCGTTGCCATGTTCAGAACAGGCGGTGTTCCAGTGAACCTCATAGAAAAGATTAAAGGTTTTATCATCTCACAGGAGATCGGCCTGGAAAACATAGACCTGGAGGAGAAGGGCCGC
>CAYTSF010000050.1:0-11263 GCA_964440335.1 uncultured Leptospirales bacterium | reverse complement strand
TATCATCTCACAGGAGATCGGCCTGGAAAACATAGACCTGGAGGAGAAGGGCCGCAGGAAGCTCTTCACCATTTTCCTTGCTATCCTTATCCCGCCGCTCATGATCTTCGGCCTGCGCCTGATAAAAGATGGCATATACAGGTATGGCATAATTGACTGCCTGCTCGCAGTTGTGTTTGGAGTTTTCATTATCCTGCTCCGCAGGGTAAAGAGCGCCAGGTTAATATACAGGACAATCCTCATCATGCTCACGCTTCTGCTCTTTTACTGGGTCAACACGGGAGCGATAAGAGGATACGCCAGCATATGGGTGCTCACCTATCCCCCCTTTGCCTTCTTTCTCATGGGAAGGCGTGAAGGATTCGCATGGACCCTCCTTACTGTAACAATGACCGCTGTCATCTTTCTCTTTCCGCAGCTCTCCCTTACAGGGTTCGTGTACGAGAAGGACTTTATCTCCCGTCATATTATTGCGATGGTCATGATAATTTTCTTCACCTACTACTATGAGTCCGTGCGCGGGAACTACCAGAAGGCAATGATAACCGAGAAGGAGAGGCTCATTGAACAGCAGAACAGGCTGGAGGAACTTGTCAGCGAGAGGACATCCCAGCTCAACGACAAGATCAGGGAACTGGAGGACGGTGAGAAACGTTTCAGGCTCTTCACTGACAACATCGATGACCTCATCTGGTCCCTTGACAGCAGGCTGCGCTTCACATACCTGAGCCCGTCTGTAACAAGAATGTACGGTTACACCGTGAGCGAGGCAATGGCGCTCCCCCATGACAGATGGAACACGCCCGACTCATACAGGCGGCTCATGGCAAAGCTCGATGAGCAGCTTCACCTTGACAGCGCCGGAACCGGACAGGACAGGTTCATCCTCATACAGCTTGAGCATATTAAGAAAGACGGTACTAAAATTGATGTTGAACTAAAGGCTTCCCTGATACGTGATGAGAGCAATAGAATAATCGGATTCACCGGTGTAGCCAGGGATATAAGTGAAAGGATAAAGGCAGAGAAGGAGAAGGAGCACATACGGGAACAGCTTGAGCAGGCGCAGAAGATGGAGGCTGTAGGAACCCTTGCCGGGGGGCTTGCCCATGACTTTAACAATTTCCTCGGCGGCATCATGGGGAGTTTTGAACTCATTCAGCGTTACCTTGATCATGAACAGATCGAAAACCGCCAGATGATAAACAGGTACCTGGACATAGGGCTTGAGTCCTCGAAAAAATCAGCGGACCTCATACGCCAGCTCCTTGCCCTGTCAAGGAGACATGAACTTACCCTGGCGCCAGTGAGCATTAACCGCTCACTGTCCCATGTATACGAACTCTGCAGGAACAGCTTCCCTAAATCGGTCGCTATCGAATTCAGCCTGCCGCAGGAGGACCTTTGCATCATGGGTGAACCTGCGCAGATTGAACAGGTTATACTTAACCTCTGCATAAACGCCTCGCACGCCATGACCATAATGCGCGGGCCTTCCGAAAAGCAGGGCGGCACCCTGACCATAAAATGCGAGGAGGTAATGCCCGACAGCATGACCCCCGGGTTCCTCAGTGAATTCAGCGACGCCGGCCTGTGGGTCAGGATCAGCGTAAAGGACACGGGCATAGGCATCAGCGAAGGGTCACTCAAACGCATATTCGAGCCATTCTATTCCACCAAGGACAAGAGCGAGGGTACAGGCCTGGGCCTGGCAATATCCTACAGCATTGTGCAGAAGCACGGCGGGCTCATCAATGTAAATTCCGGGCCGGGCAAAGGTTCAGTCTTCTCGGTATACCTGCCGGTTTATGCAGGAGACCTGCTGGTTCAGCACGCGGAGGATTCATCGGCAATAGTTCAGGGGAGCGGCACAGTGCTTGTGATAGATGACGAGGTCATCATACTCAATATTGCCAGGGGTTTCCTGGAGCAGTGCGGGTACAGGGTCATGACTGCCGAAGGACCAGACGAGGGAATAGAGGAATACAGGCGCCACCATAAGGATATAGATGCTGTACTTATTGATTACTCCATGCCGGGCAAAAACGGGCTCGAGGTATTCATGGCCTTGAAGGGTATAGACGGCAGCGTCAGGGCACTGTTATCATCGGGCATGCTCGACAATGACACAAAAAATAAATCCATTGAAGAAGGGATTCTCGATACCGTCAGCAAACCATATACAACAGCCGAGTTATCGGTCAAGATAAAGAATGTGACATCATCAGAAACGTAAGCTGCGCTGACCGTTAAAATATCTCGATGCCCACTATACAGATGTCATCGCCGAAGTTTTCGTCACCCCTGTGCTCAATGAGTCTGCGGTATGTAAGGTTAACAATATCCTCGATGCTCATTTTCGCTATGGATGGCAGTACCTTCTCAAAATAGATATCTTCAAACATCTCTTTCCTGTCATTGATCTCTTCAGTAAGGCCGTCGGTATACAGAAGAATCCTGTCGCCGGGCTCAAGCTGAACAGTAACATCTTCGAATTTCATGTACGGGTCTATACCGATTATCCCGCCGCTGCAATCGAGGAGATCGATCCTCCCCTCCCTGATAAGCACAGGGAAAGGATGACCGGCCCGTGAAAAAGTGAACCTCATCGTATCAGAATCATAAACACCATAGATAGCGGTAAGGAAGTTGTCCCCGATCTGCCCTGTAAGGTGCATGTTTATATAGCTGAGGAATCCCGAACCTGAAAGCTTCATATTGTCCGAGGTGCTGCCCAGGGTCTTCAGCATGCTGGTAATCAGTGCCGCCGGCATACCATGCCCGGAAACGTCGCTGATGAAAACACCTGTGAGGTTGTTCTCCTTGAACCTCATAAAATCATAAAAATCCCCTGCAAGTTCATCCATGGGTTTATAGAGTGATACAAAGCGCGCGTTAGGCGTATATGGGCACGACTCGGGCAGAAGGCGCGACTGTATCTGCCTGGCCAGTTCAAGCTCGGTCTTCATATTGGAAAGGAGCTTTGAAATATCATTATGCCTGTCGATTATCTCGAGCTGCTGGACAAATTCAATCCGTGAAGCATTCTCAAAGTAATAGGCCGCAAAGAGGCCGATTATGTTCGCACCGATAAAGAAGAAATTATTGTTTATGAATACAAGGCAGCCGGTAGCCGACAATCCCCCGTCAGTAATCCTCTGGATAAATATTGCCATCATTTCATACCCGGCAATCATGATGAGCGAAGAGGAGAGAGCATAGTAAAACCTGAGCCGGAAAAGTGAAGATATCCCCATTATAACAAGCATTATGCCCGCGTAGTAGAATCTGTAACCGGGATCGTTCACATCGGCTACAGCCATCATTGCAACGATACCCATGCCCATGATAACCGCACCCACAGAAAGGGCGGCCTGCATATACCTTCTGAAGCTTTTTACGAATGACATGAAGTATGCCGCTGTAGCCACAGGTATTACCACTGCGAACCTTATGAACCACATCTTCTCATATGAAAAGGGCATGAGGAAATAATCGAGTACGCCGAAAACGGCAAAAAGAATAACCGCAATCCAGTACCCAAGCCTCATCGGGCCTATGGCCTGTTCATTGTTATGGCTGATATACTGCTTTTCGATTTCGGGATTCTTAAACTTCAACCTGTTTTTCATTAGTATAAAATACATGAAAGGTTTTTATAAATAAAGCAAAAAAAATCTTCCCCGTCCAAAAACCTGAAGGTGCCGGTTGTGTCATAACAAACTGAACGTATAACAGCAGTTGTTTAGAATTTACGGATTGTAAAATCCGGATATTTATCGGGCCAATTCTTCACAAAATGCTTTTACACTGTTATCCGCCACGGTTGTTTAACTGCTCAATGATTGAATCAATCTCCATGAGCCCGGACACTATGAAACCAGGCCTGATCTCCCCTGTCACCTCAAGCCCGTTTCTGTTTACCAGAACAGAAACAATACCAAGATCACAGGCGCCCCTGATATCGTTCTTCAGCCTGTCGCCGATCATTACCGCTTCATCAGCCGAAACTCCAAGAGCTTCAAGCGCGGCATTGAATATGGCGCTGTGGGGTTTGGAAAAACCGATCTCGCCTGAAACAGCGATGTAATCGAAGTATTTTTCAAGGCCGCTTCCATTTATTTTTTCACGCTGTACGTCAGGTGAACCCTTTGTAATGAGCGCCAGTTTGTAACCTGGCCTCACGCTCTCAAGAAAAGTCAGGGCATCGGGGAAGAGTATGTGCCGCCCGCGTCTCTCGCTAACGAATAGATCTGCAAGTTCGCCAGCCAGTACAGGGTCATTGATCCCATGTTTCAGGAGGGAATTGCTCCATGTGCCGCTCCTGAAAAATTCCTTCAGCGACATGAGCCTTGACTGGTCAGGGTTCAGGTCGCTGAATCCGGCCCAGAGCCCCTCCCTCGAACTGATACCAATGGCAAGGCAGTAATCAATGGTGGGCATAGAATACCAGAGCTTTTTTGCCTCAGACCTCACAGTATCGGCAAAAGCAGGGGCATCAATGCCGGGTTGCAGGAGGGCCAGGTATTCTGACACGGCAAGGAACGAATCGTCTGCGGACTGTTTTTCGACCAGCAGCGTATCGTCAAGGTCAACGAGTATTGCGCGTATCCTCATGGTATCTTATCCCGGATATTTATTGCTCATTATTCCAGGATCAGTATTAAGAAAAATTATTGCAAAACTTTTTAGCCTGTTATATATTTTTTTTAACTGCTATTCATTAACTTAACAATACCGGAGAATTCATGGACACACAGGAAACAGGAACAAAACCAGCGAGCGGATGGAGGGGATACTTTACTGTTCCATTTCTCTTTACACAGCTTGAAATAATATTCTGCATATTCATTGCAATACTGCCTGTACTGGTGTTCTCCCTGCAGGTTAAGGGGAGGAGCGCAGGGATACCTGATTCTATCTTCTCCATGTCCACTGTTGCAGGCGCCGCAGGCCGGTATTACGGCGGGATCATAGCCTCTGCCATATTCGCCCTCCTGCTCACGGCCCTGACATTAAAGGCTTCTTTCTCAGGCTACCGCCTGACATTCATCAAATCCTCGATCGTATCGATCATAATGACATTTATCACCGTAAATTTCATCATAGCAGGTGGGATAGTCACACCTGCCGCAGTTGACGGTGTATTGTTCTTTTCATTTTTCTGCGGATTCCTGCTGCCCCTGGCCATAATGGTACGCCTTGAATCAAAACGTACCAGTGCCTCCATGCGGAGCCTTGCCCTCTTCTGCCTGTTACTCCTCATAGCCGCCCTGCCGCAGATAGTCCGTATGCAGAACCCGGCCACGTCCCTGTACAGGTACTTCATGGACCTGGCCATAGTCTACGTGCTTGCCTTTGCTGTAATTGTACCCTATGAACTTACCAGGGACGAGAGCTCCATGTTCTGGCGTTTCGTGAAATTCACTTACCTTTACATAGGCGCGGGTATAATAGCAGCGGCTCAGCAGGGGGCATATATGGCAGCATCCCTTGTGGTAAAGGGGCTCCTTGGCCTGCGCACTGCCGCAGACGCTGCCGGTGACCTGGCATGGCTGGGCAACATGCAGATAGCAGCGGCACCATATCACATCATGTGGTCTTTCATAAGGGATTATATACTGGTAAGGTCGCCGCAGGACCTGTTCGAGGCGCTCTTCTTTTTCTGGGCAGTGGCCTCTCTTGTGACCGCGGGGAAGCCTGTTCAGACAACATTCAGGTCACGGTGGCTTGAGATCATCTGCGGCGGATCTGTTGTAATCTATATGACATCAAGGGTCTTCATGTAAATATATGTCATTCTCAGGATAACTGATGCACTGGACTAAAGTCATGGTGCGCATAAACTAATCAACTGGCGGAGGTACAATGAACACTATCATACTCAGGTTTAAAGCGCTTATACGCAAGTACAACGGGATCACTTACGACATTATCTTCATACTCTACTCCTGGATATACGGGCTGTTTTTCAGGAAACTCATTGTTGGTGAATCCGCCATACGCTTCTTTGAAAAGGGGGACTCGGGGATTAACACAAAACTCTTCATACTCCTCTCGGCCGCAGCGATAGCTGAAATCATTGGCGCATTTTTTATAGTACAGAGGATCAGGCACATTCGCAGCAATCCATCCGCATACCCGGATATAATGAAGAGCGCTGACAGGTATTACGTGGCAGGAGATTCCATTTTCTTCTTCCAGCTCTGGCTCATCGGCTGCCGCATAATGCTCTCATCTTATATAGGATACATAGCCTTCACAGCCCTGGGTATGGGGAAACTGAGCGCCCTGGGCTGCCTTGCATTTGTGGCCAAGGACGCGCTCGCTACATGGATACTGGTAAGGCTTTATGGCAGGCCGCTGCAGGCAGGGCCCGCTGCCATGTTCAGGACCGTGGCAAATATACTCCTGGCTTTTTCGGGGATGGTTTTTGCCAGTGCGGGTTTTGACGCCTTCATGTCAAGGTCGTACAATGTGCTGTGCAATTTCCATCACTGGACTGGTTTCGGAAACTTCGTACTTTCACTGATACTGTATTTCCTCTTCTTCTCCATACTTTATATACCCACGCGTACAATCTATTACGCGGAGGAGCTGGAATTCACAGACAGCAGAGAGGAGGCTGTTGCCCTGAGAAAATCATTCTTCACAACCGCCCTGCTTTCAATTATTCCATGGCTTTTCTGAAAAGGCTTGATTTATACCACTCCTCCCGGCAGGATCAGCAAAACTGACTGAAGGTAGTGGTATAAATGCTTCTGAAAATTGTTTATCTGAAACTGATTGCCGCGGTATTCTTCTCGTTTTCAGCAGACAGCCTGCACGACCGGGAACAGGAGATACTAAACTCCCCGCCTCCTGTACCACTTGCAACATGCGAACTCCCTCAATTCACAAAAGCAACAGCCGACAGTGAACCTCACACACTGCGCATAGTTATCGTCCTGGGATTTGAGGAAAATGATAAACTGCGAGAAGAGATCATGTCGCGCCAGGAGGAGATCATCCACATAATCAACATACTGCTTGCCGGCAAAAAGTACGATGACCTGGACAGCGTTACTGACACAATAAATCTTTCCGAAGAGATAAAGGCCCATGTCAACATACGCCTTAACGGCGGAAAGATTAAAGAGATCTACTTTAAAGAATACATTTTAAACTGACACCTGCCTGCTCGCCCTCTTCAATAATAATATTTACCCGCAGAGAATATCCGGGATTATTTTTTACGCACTAACTGTTTCCTTTTTTTCAACAAACTGTCAGAAGTATTATTTGGCATTATTTTAAAATTATATTACATTTACTCGAAACAGGACTGTATAAATACCTTTGAACAAAGGAGCTTAATTATATGAAAAGTAACCACGGATTCCTTCACAGCTTCTTTTTAAGCAGGTATGAATCAGAATCATTCATGGCACAACAGCGCGCAAACGTATTTATGTGGATACAGATTGTATTCATCTGCCTCATGATACTGGCGCAGACATCGACGAACATACTTTCACCCCATGTCGCAACAAAGTTCTACAACCTCAGCATGCTTATCATACTGGCCGGTTTTGTTACCTGCCTGTATATTCTGAAGGCCGGATTTTACAAAGTTGCTGCATATTGCGGCATACTGCTGCCTCTTATTCTGGTGGTTGCGCAGGCCATGAAGGTTGACACAATGACCGGTAAATATATTTACATGCTCTATCTCCTGATATTTATTGTCATGGCATCCCTTTATGGCACAAGAAGCACAATCATAGTGATTACAGTCTGTGTCATCGCTTCGTGGATACTGATAATCCTGAAATCCGGAGATGTTATACCCCGCGACAAGTACGTATCATCAGCATCCAACATGATAGTTGTGACATTGTTCATTTCGACCCTCTGTATACTGATATTTAAAATTGTAAGGGCCACGCTGGATGAGGTCGAGACGAAGAAGGCCGCCCTTGAGAAGTCACTTAACGAAAACAATGCCATACTCACCACTTGCGCAGCTGTCTCTGATACGCTCCAGGTCACAGCTGATGACCTTTCAGTTAACGCCTCAAATTTTTCAAACAGCGCGCAGACCCAGGCCTCCAGCGTTGAAGAGATATCATCCACCATGGAGGAGATGCTCTCATCCGTGAGCCAGAACGCGGACAGTTCGGCAGAGGCAGCGGAACTCTCGGAGAAATCATACAGGCTTGCCGGTGAAGGTACGGAGATTGTAAACAACGCGGTTGAGGCGATCAACGAGGTTAATGAATCCTCCAAGAAGATATCCGAGATAATACACCTCATGAACGACATTGCGTTTCAGACCAACCTGCTTGCCCTGAACGCTTCTGTTGAGGCGGCAAGGGCCGGTGAGAGCGGAAGGGGTTTCGCTGTAGTTGCCTCTGAGGTCCGCAACCTTGCGCAAAGATCCAGGGCCGCGTCCGATGAAATCGCCAAGCTGATAAAATCCTCTGTTGACAGGATATCCATAGGCACTAAGCTTGTGAATAAAAGCGGCGCGTCGCTGAAGGAGATATTTGATTCAATAGAACAGACCAGGGGAATCATATCCGAAATGCACATCGTCAGCCGCGAACAGAAGGACGGCCTCAGTCAGATCACTGAAGCGCTTAACCAGACCGATACGGTGAGCCAGGAGACGGCAGCTGCCGCGGAACAGCTTCACTCCTCGGCGGACCAGCTCAAGCAGAATTCCGAAGAACTGCAAAAGCTCATGAAATCGGTGAAGGGATGAATCGATCACACCGGCCCGGAACATGGTGATATTTTGAACAATCCACACAGTGCAAAAAAAAGACTTATGCTCTAAAATATTCTTGATCTGTGGACTAACCCCCGTTATACTACTCATAAAATCGATATACACATATTTATAAGTTCTCCGCGCGCCAACGGCGCGCGGAGAACAATAGCAACTGTGTAAAACCAATTTCTGACAGGTGTGGTATAACAACATATGTGCTTTGTTATACTTATTGTACAAATGAAGTGAAATGAATCAGCAGATACAGTCTGAAGTTTCAGGAACATACATTTTAGATATATATACAATCCCTAAAAAATGAAATCACTAAAATATTTCCATGAGTTGCTGATGAACTATTCTCCCTTAATAAAGAAAATTTCATTTGCTATGACATCCTCGAATTTTACCCGCACAAAAAATGATTCATTTTATTCAAAACTTAAAGAAAAATACAATGATGAGTACGAGATTAAACAGAAAAAAAACCTTCAAAAATTTAACATCTATATGGCATTAACTGTCATAAGTCTTTGTCTTATAATAATTATTTTTGACTCATATATCCAGAGTGAGGATATTAAAACTAAGGTATTTTATTCACGACTGTTCTGTATTTCTATTGAGTTTATTGTTCTGGCTTTATCATTTTTTCCTTATAACAAGAAATATGTTCAAGTATCAAGTTTTCTTGTAATTTTCGCAGTTTTTGGAATGCAGTCAAATTATATTGTAATCTACAATTATAAATCAGGAAGTATTTTCGGATGGTTGTTTTTTTTGCTTTTTTTCTGTGGTTTATATCCCGCTTCTTTTAAAGTAACAATTATAGCAGTAATGTCTGCTCTTGACCATACCATTATCAGCTATTTTTACCCTGGTTCGGAAATAATGTCCAGAACTGACTTTTTAAAAATGGCGGGTAACTCAATAGTGATTGTAGCCATCGCATTACTCTTTAAATACTATTCAAAACTTAAAAACGAAAAAGAGTTTTATTCATTAAAAATGATTGAAGAATCAAGCAGGGAAATTAACGAACTTAACGAACGCCTAAGCGAACTTGACCGTATCAAGTCAGATTTCTTTGCCAACATCTCCCATGAAATCCGCACACCGCTGACACTCATGATAACGCCTGTTGAGGCTGTACTCAGCGGAGGTTACAACTACAAACAGGACCGGGCATTCTTTGAATCCATACACAATAACGGGATGCGCCTGCTGTCGCTCATAAACAACCTGCTCGACTTTTCACGCATTGACGCGGGCCACATGAAAATGTCCGTAAGCAGATTAAACATTGCAGTCATGGCAGCGTCGCACGCGGAGGCCATACGTTCGGTATGCGAACTGAGGGGAATAGAGCTCCGGGTATACCCCATGTCTGAAGAGATTTTAATCTGGGCAGACATGGAAAAAATAGACCGTATACTGGGAAACCTTCTTTCCAACGCAGTAAAGTTTACAGACAGCGGCAGCATTACCCTGTCTATAATACAGGATGATGCTGGCATATGCGAATTGCGTATTGAAGACACAGGCAGGGGCATACCAGCGGAGAGACTTGAGAACATATTCGACCGCTTTTCACAGGTAGATTCAGGGCCATCACGCATGTTCGAAGGTACAGGCATAGGACTGGCCATGGTCCGGGAATACGTTATGCTTCATGACGGAACTGTCACAGTTGAGAGCAGGCACATCGAGAGTTTCCCGGAAAACCACGGTTCGGTTTTTACAGTAAAAATCCCGGCCGGCAGGGAACATTTCCAGGCAAGGGATGACGTGCATTTTACAGGTGAAGAGAGCACAGCAGGACACACATATACCCTGCCCTATGCAGAACTCGCGCTGGCCGGTTACCGGCAGGAAAACGCGTCTGTATCACCGGAAACCGGCAGCGAGACGGCGGAACAGGCCCCATATACCATACTCATCGTTGAGGACAATCCCGGAATGCATCAAATGCTCTCCGGCGTACTTGGCGGGCATTACAGGATTGTTAATGCGAATAACGGGCTGGAGGCGCTTAATCTACTTGAATCCGCTGACGACATCCCCGACCTTATACTTTCCGATGTAATGATGCCAGGCATGGACGGTTACGAGCTGACCGCGAAGATACGCAGTAAACCCGGACTTGAAAGCGTTCCCGTGATCCTGCTTACGGCAAAGGCCGAGCCCGCTATGAAGCTTGAAGGATTTTTAAAAGGGGCGACTGACTATATAGTGAAGCCCTTTAATATGCGCGACCTCCAGTCCCGCATAAAGGCGCAGCTTGACCTGAAGAGTGTGAGGGACAGACTTGAGCGTACCAACAGGGCTTTGTATGCCGAACTTGAAAACAGGCGAACGCGAAACGTAACGGTAAGCGAGTCCTCCGAAATAAAAATCCGTCATGTGCTTAATTTTATTGATAAAAATTATTCTGCCGACATTTCACGCGAGGGACTTGCCGCAGCAGTTGAACTTAGTCCCGACCACCTTAGCAGGATGTTCAACAAA
>CAYTSF010000049.1:10371-21369 GCA_964440335.1 uncultured Leptospirales bacterium | reverse complement strand
TATTATTTATCGGCCTCTTATGATAAATCGAACGGCTATACAATATCAAAAAGACTCGACCGCGATGAACGGGAAAAATGGCTTTTAAAACTCTCCCGCTATGACCTTTACGGTTTTACCATTGATGATATATACGATAACCCCGGCAGCAGCGCTGCAACCAGTTACCTCAACGATACAGGGTTATGGGACCATGCGGAGCATGAAAAATACAAGTTAAGCGGCAAAACCGGTTACCATATCACTCCAGACCTGGAGATAGGAATATCATCATTCTATAACTACACTGAAAAGAAAAACAGCACCTATTCAACAGACTTCAGGAGCATGTATAATTATAATGATTATACCGGCGAGATGGACTGGCAGCTGCCGGACTCCAACAAAATCCTGGGCAATATATCAAGCCTCTGGCCCGAATACTATGATTACGCCTTCGCGCCATCGGTAGATTTCCAATACGGTAATTTTAAAATAAAATCCAACATATATTTTTATCAGCAATCCAACACCTTTCTGGCATTTGCTGACCCGCAGGAGAACGTTCTGGCGTATAACCGTGATACAACGACAATGACCCGGTCAATATGGACAAGCAGCTGCTACGGTTTTAATATATACCCCTCTTACAAATTTGCATCATGGAACAGGTTAAACTCCGCCGTCTCATTTTATGTAAGCGATCACCTTGAAGAGGAACAGGCATATAATAAAGAATCAACCGAAACAATAGAATATTACGGAACAGGCAGGTATGAGATGCTCAACATAGAAGCGGGCTACCTTACCGTGGCATTTGAAGATGAAATGAAGTTTATGGACAGTATTGAGCTGACTCTCGGAGTCTCCTATGACGCGCAGAACCTTACCCGGTACCAGAAGAAAAGGGCTGTAGATGGAAACACAGAGATGCTGGATCAGTATATTCTTGCCGACGATTCCATGATATGGGGCACGCGGGATTCATTCAACCCGGTCGCGGGCATCCTGTATGAACCTGTAATGAATTTTTTAATACTGAAAACTTCCATATCGAGAAAAACTTCATTTCCAACACTCCAGGCATATACAAGGACAGAAAATTACTACAGGGAATCGACTGAGGGCACTGATGCAGAGATCAAAACTGAAAAGTCAATAAACGGAAATGCCGGTTTCGAACTGTCATTCCTTGATGGGCAGATCAGGCTGGGCATGGATTACTTTTTCAGCAGGTATGATGATAAAATTATAAGATTATATATTATGAGGCTCGACGATTATATCTACAGGAATATAGACGCTGTAGTATTACACGGCACTGAGGCAAAATTTGACCTCGATCTCCATGATTTTCCCGGTATAGCGGATATTGATCTGACGCTGACATACACTTATATCTATGCAAAAAATCTGTCGGATGTTGAGAACTCCTTCATCAATAAGGGTGATGAATTGGAGAACCTTCCGGAACACAAAATCACTTTTGACTTCAGGACACGTTTTACAACAGATACAGGCCTTATCATATTCGGTTATTATGAATGCAACCAGATTCAATACACAATGGCATCCCGTCCCAGGCAGGCAGATGATTTTTCAACATCGTATTTCCATGCACAGGAACTCCACAATCCGCTGTTCATCGACATCAAGCTGTCCCAGGTAATTTATTATAACTATGAGCTTTATGTAATGTGCAGGAATATTCTCGATGATTACGCGGCAGACCCTTTCAATCCGGGGCCTGGAAGAAATTTCATCTTCGGCGTAAAAGCAAAATTTTAATGGATGATAAACCTGAATTTTTACAGTCAGTAATATAATGGAGAAACACATGCAGATACTTGAAGGCATAATAAACAGCGTCCGGGAGGATTCACCGGTACATGATGTACGAAGGGGGATTCACTGGACAGCGGTAGTGAGCAGGAGGTGCGGCCTGGCCTCCACTATCTCCCATGGCGGATGCACCCATGGCGCAGGCGGAGAAACCAGCGGCGGGCATGGCCGGATCGTGGAGGGCTCTTTAACAGAAATGACAGCCCTTGAAATTGCCCGCCTGTCACTGTCGAAGGACCCTTCTGCCGCATCCCTGGGACTTGCTGCTGTAAATTCCCTGATCGATACAGATCCTGATAAATACTCCGGCGCAGACGGGTTGAAGATCATCAAAGAGATGTGCGGTGGAAAGAATGTTTCAGTCATAGGTCACTTCCCGTACCTTGATGAACTTGCGGCAAAGGCAAAGAATCTCTGGATCATTGAAAAACAGCCCCAGCCCGGCGACCACTCTGAAGAGAAGGGGAAAGAACTGATACCTCAATCGGACATAGTCGTCATAACGAGCACCACTCTCATCAACAAAACGCTGACCGGCATACTTGACCTCTGCAGCAAAGAAAGCGTAAAGATGCTCCTGGGGCCGAGTACGCCACTTTGCCCGGTGCTGTTCGATTATGGCATAGACATGCTTTCAGGGAGCGTAGTAACAGAAAGTGATATTGTGCTTCGGTCCGTGAGCGAGGGGGCAAGTTTCATGCAGCTTAAAAAAAACGGAGGAATCCGGTTTGTGAATATGATCAAAGACCATGATGATATACTCAGAAGGCTCGCATGACGTATATCCGCAACGCCAGTGGAACGACTCCGGAGGAAACATGAATACAACATCAAAGCCCTTTGTTACGGACATCTCGGAAATAGACTGGAATGAAGTGATAAAGAATAAAAAAAATTCCGTCACAGGGCCGGTTAGAAGCGGTTCCGAATTCTGGAACAGGCGTGCCCCTTCATTCGCCGGTCACGCGGGAAAATCATTTTATCCTGATTCATTCATAAAGATAATGGCACCCGAAGCTTCATGGACCGTCCTCGATATGGGATGCGGCGCCGGCACACTGGCAATACCCCTGAGTACAAAAGTTAAACATATAACAGCCGTTGATTTTTCCGAAAAGATGATAGAGATACTCAACGCTGAAGCGGAGAGGCGCGGTATAAAAAACATTGCAACAATACATTCAGGCTGGGCCGACGACTGGCAGGCATCAGGTATAGGCAGCTACGATGTGACGATAGCATCGCGCTCCCTTGCAGTGGATGATGTAAAGTCCGCCCTTGTTAAGCTGAATAATGCGGCGCGAAGGCGCGTGATAATATCCACGGTAACGGGAGACGGCCCTTTTGACCGGAGGATGTTCGAGGCCCTGGGGAGAAAATACAATGAGAGCATAGACTATATTTACTTCTATAATCTTCTGTATCAGATGGGCATCCATGCAAGTATATCCTTCATTACAAATGATAACAGCAAGACATTCGAAAGCCATGAAGAAGCATGTGAATCTGTGAAGTGGATGTTTCAGGATATGACGGCAGCGGAGGAACTGAGCTTAAAAAATTTCATGGAAGACCACCTGGTGGAAGTAAACGGGCGCCTCTGCCTTGATTACAGAAAAACATCAAGGTGGGCCGTGATCTGGTGGGATAAATAATTATGAACATGCGGGATGCATTGACGCGGGACCATGATATACTTGAAATTGATAATATCAGTTTCAGTTACCGTGACAGAAGGATTCTCAGCGGAATAAACTTTTCGGTTAAAAAGGGAGAAATCTGCGGGCTCCTGGGGCCTAACGGCTGCGGCAAGACCACTCTGCTCAAATGCATAAACAGGGTGCTGTATTGCCAGTCCGGGACAATCCGCGTTCATGGACGCGACGTGTCAAAGCTTTCCCGTGACGGGATAGCGGGGATGATCGCGGTCGTGCCCCAGGAACTGAACATCGTTTTTTCATTCACAGTCATGCAGATGGTGCTCATGGGGGGCACGGTGCGTTACGGACATTACGGTTCCCCGGCCGGGAAGGATTACCGGGGGGCCCGTGAAATTCTAGAAGAGCTACAGATCGAACATCTTGCGCAGAGGCATTACAATGAGCTTTCGGGCGGCGAGAAACAGCTTGTACTCATTGCCCGGGCCCTGTTCCAGAATCCTGAAATAATTCTTCTTGATGAGCCCACCTCACACCTGGACTTCAAGCGCCAGCATATAATTATGGAACTGGTAAAAAGAATATCGCTGGAAAAAAAACTTACCACGCTCATTACTCTACATGACCCCAATACAGCGGGCAGGTACTGCAACAGGCTCATCATGCTTAACAGGGGATGTGTCTGCCACCAGGGTTCCCGCGAAAAAATTTTCCACGTAAAGTCCCTTGAATCGGTCTATGAAATGAAAATACTGATAGAACACACAGCAGCGGGGACTGACTTTGTGGTGCCCCATCCTGACCAGGTTGACCATGAGAAAAATTAGTCCATTTATAATAATCGCCATTCTGCTCATGGCTGGAATTACTGCGGCGCTCATGACAGGGCAGTACCATATCGGGTTCGCTACACTCCGCAGGCTCATAGCAATAAAAATTTACGGTGGAACCCCATCGGACGAGCTCATTACACCGGCCATGGTGCTATGGTCTGTCAGGCTGCCCAGGGTCATGATGGCAATTCTTGCAGGCGCGGCGCTCTCTGTCGGTGGCGTGGCTTTCCAGGGGATAATGCGAAACCCCCTCGTAGCTCCTTCATTCATCGGGGTCACCCATGGCGCGGTGTTCGGGGCGTCGATCGCCATAATATTTTTCAGCAAATCCGCGTTTTCAATCGAAGCATCAGCTTTTGTATGGGCAGTCGCAGCCGTGACAATGGTGTACATAATGGGGGGGCGGGGAATAAATACACTTACAACGCTTGTTATAGCGGGAGTTATCATATCATCTTTTTTCCAGGCAGCCGGATCGTTTCTGAAATATATCGCGGACCCGTATAATGAACTCCCCTCAATAGTCTTCTGGATGATGGGAGGACTTAACAACGTGCAGTGGATACATGTTGCCAGGGCATCGGTTATTATCAGCACAGGGACAGCCGTCATCTATGCCTTAAGGTGGAAGCTGAACCTCATGGCGCTGGGAGACGAGGACGCGCTCTCACTGGGGGTGAATGTTAAATCCGCGAGGATTATATTTATGTTTTTCAGCACGCTTATAGTCGCGGCAAGCAGTTCATCCTGCGGGATCATCATGTGGGTTGACCTTATAGTGGCCCACATCTCGCGCCTCATTGTGGGGCCCGACCATAAAAGGCTCGTCCCCTTTGCCGCGCTTCTGGGCGCTTTTTTCCTGCTTATGACAGATACGGTAGTGCGCAGCATTCCCGGCGGAGAAATCCCCATAAGCATCATAACATCGTTTATCGGGGCGCCCATGCTCGGGTATCTCCTGATGAAACAGAACAAACAGTGGAGTGAAGAGTAGATGAAAAGAAAAATTGTTTTCCGGTTACTCATGGCGGTCTTCGCAGTATTCCTGGTATTTCTTATTATTTCCGGGTTAAGACACAGTGATGGACAACGTGCCGAAGGTTCATGCAGGTTCATCATGGATATGGATGACCGGATGATTGAAGTCCCCGCTGATCCCCGACGGATTGCGTGCATGCACGGCGTATCCTTTGAAAAAATTGTCATCCTCGGCGGAGGGGACCGTCTTGTTCTATCGATGAAACCACTGCCGTGGATGCTGAAGTTTTTCCCCGAAGTTAAAAATATGCAGACCATTGAAGCGCCTTACACCGGCAGCATTGAAAGGATGCTTAACCTCAGGGTGGACCTTGTTCTTTATTCCCCCTATCCCGGAGAAGCTGAAAAATACAGCGCCGCAGGTATCAGGAACGCATGCGGCTTCTCCGTGCAGAAGAGGCCGAGGACTCTTGAGGAGTATTCGGAAAACTTCAAGCGTCAGGTAAGGTTTATCGGCGGGCTCCTGGGCCCCGAAGCGGCAAAGCGTGCCGGAAAATACTGCGTATACTTTGATAAAAAAATCAGCAGAATACGTTCCATTACATCCAGGGTCAGAGCGGAAGACCGTCCGTCAGTCTACTACGGAGGAAGAAGCGGCAACCCTCTCCTAAGCCAGGGAAAGGCAAGCGTCATGCACTGGAACACTGATGTTTCAGGCGGGGATTATCTCCCGGCAGCAATGGACAGCAATTTCACAGAGGTAAACATGGAGCAGGTATTCTCCTGGGACCCTGATATAATACTGCTGAGCGGATGGTGCAGCAGCGCCGACATTGTCATGAAAAATCCGAACTGGTTATCACTTCGCGCGGTAAAAAATAAAAGGGTCTACCTTCTGCCAGAGGGTGTATTCACATGGGACCATGCGAGCAGTGAAAGCGTTCTACTCATGATATTAATGGCTAAAATTTTTTACCCGGAGCAGTTCAGAGACTGGGACATGATAAGCGAGATGAAACAGTTCTATTCCGAAATATACGGGGTAACGATTACAGACAGCGATGCAGAAAGGATACTGAAGCATCTTGCGCCGATGTAATAATACGGAGCAAATACAGTTAGCGGGGTACAGGTAATGCAGTGCAACTATTGTGAAAGGCGGTGTAATATATCGGATGGTAAAACCGGATTCTGCCGCATGTATACATCCTGCGGGGGAGAAATTAAAGAAAGGTTCCCCCACATGTGGAGCGCCTGCGGCACATCTGTTATTGAGTCCATGCCGTTCTACCATGTCTATCCCGGCAGCCGCTGCCTGACGATCGGTACTTCTGGCTGCAATTTCCGCTGCAGTTACTGTTCCAACGCGTATATTGCAAAGGAGGACCCGTCGCTTCAGCAGGACAGGATGTTCAACCTGCCGGCTCCCGAACTCACGGCGATGGCAAAGAGGCTCAACTGCCATAGCATTGTATTTAATGTGAATGAACCGGCAGTATCCATACCTTCACTTGTTGAACTGGCCAGCCATGCAAAAAACGCGGGCATCATGATGGGGTGCCTTACCAACGGCTACATGACCGAAGAATCGGCAGAGATACTTGCATCGGTTTTCTCTTTTTTCAATATAAGCCTCAAGGGCCTTTCGGACGGATTTAACGCGAAGTATATATGTATTAATTCTGTAAAGCCGGTATTGCGGAATATAAAACGCCTTGCCATGGGCAGCCATGTAGAAATTACAACACCTGTTATACCGGGCGCCAATGATACTGAAATCGATTCAATTGCTGATTTTATTGCGGAGACAGACCCCTCGATACCCTGGCATGTTTTCAGGCTCCTTCCTGAAGACGAGATGAGAGGGGAGGAATACCCGGACATACAACGCATTGACATGGAGCTGGCCGAGGCAAGGAAAAAGCTCCCATACATCTATTTCCATAATTTTGTGGGCTCGGACTGGGTGAACACGATCTGCCCTTCATGCGGCGCTGTTGTTGTCGAGCGGTTCAGCCTTGGTTGCGGCGGCGACAAGCTGAATAAAAATCACTGTGACAGAGGGCTTTGCCCCTCCTGCGGTTATATGATAAACATGTTAAACGGATAAACAGAGACAGGCAGCATTACAGGAGCAGAGCAATGAGTACAACAATTATAGACGCGCGGGGATGGCAGAACACCTTCGAGCTTAAAACCGGCGATAAAATTGAAATCAATACACCTGTCGTTTCAATGGTGAAGAGCGTTCTCCAGAAACATCCTTATCCGGGGGATATGGACACGGGAAGCAACAGATGGGTAAGCGATACAGCCCTTGACCTTATTAGAAGTTACGACCCCCGTTTTGTCTTCCTCTCATACGCCGCCCAGTATTTTGCCGGGCGCTATACCCGTATGACCGGGGAATCGAGGGCGGAGATGATCGCTGAAGCATTCCGTGAGGTTGAACGTTTTATCAGCATATCGGGATTCACCGCCATAGTAGTCGGGAGCGGGAACATGACTCCGCTCATTGACACAGTGGATGTGACACGGCTTGATGGAATGGCTGTATGCACAAACTGGTCAACAAAATACGCCGGCCTCTATGAGCCGAGTCCAAAAGACATGGAATTCCTCAATTCTCACCCGTTCATTGAAAAGATTGTCCCCCGTGATGAAGTGATTGCCCTTTTTAACGGCACACCTGAACAGGCAAAGAGGGTACCGGAATTTCTCATGCTCGCGCGCCAGGGGTACACGTTCAAGGCGCTGAGTCCCACCATGAAGGTGCCGGTGATGATCCCTTCAGATAATTTCAGCATCCCGTTGCACATAACAGGTAACGAGGTGAAGGAGATCACCGGAATCAGGGCTGTCCTTGAAAGACTTGTTCGTGAAAAGAACACGGCGCTCATTATCATGGAGGGGGTGGGAACAGATGAATTCATGCTGCCCTGCGCATCGTGCAGCAATGGGAAAGAATGGTTCTTTTATGAAACCGGTGACGCCCAGTATCTTGCAATAGCGTCAGGGGAACACCGTTTTTTTGATTATCCCAAGGGATACAGGTATTTCGATGAAGTTGATAATACCAGGGATTATCCTTTTTCGGGATATTTTAAAACGATCCCGACGAACTTATTCGGCAGCTCTTTTGAAGGGAGGAGCATTGCCGTGGGGAACAAGAGCATGTTCATGCACATGGTGACAGGCGCGGATATTTCGGTGGAATGTTTTTCAAGGAATATGTTTAACCAGGGGACAATGGCGGTTGTTCACAGGGAGGATAAATTTCCGGGGCACCGTGCCTGACATGATCAATATAGTATGCGGTGAAATTAACAGCGGCAAGACAGCGAAAATTGAATCGATCTACGCGAAAGAAAAAAACGGGGACGGTTTTATAACCCGCAAAATATTCAGGGATTCGCTCTTCATAGGATATGAAATTGTGCGCCTTTCGTCAGGTGAATCACAGATTCAATCGCTGAAGAACGAACTCTTTCCTCCCGGTGAACTCCCCGCCTGTGCACGCGGGCCATACACTTTTTTTAAGGAGGGCTTCAGCTTTGCCGACGCGATCGTTGATGACATCATACGCAAAGGGATCAGCCCGGTGTTCATAGATGAGATCGGGCCAATCGAGCTCCAGGGCAAAGGGCATTGCAGCTGTTTTAAAAAGGTTCTTCAGACAGACTGTGTCATATATTTTGCTGTGAGGGACTGGTGTCTTGAACAGGCAGTCCGATCCTTCTCCATAAAAGAATACAACCTGATCAGGACCTGAAGGGCATTATGAAGATGAAAAATTTTATCATTTCAGCGATTATACTGTCATTGCTCCTGGCAGTCTGTGCTTGCACCGTACCGGGCAATACCCTCTCCCGGCAATACAATACATGGAAATTTGTAGTAATCAGCGACACGCAGGGGAGCAACAAAGAACAGAATAACAAATCCTGCATCAATGATGAAATTCTGAAACTTATAGCCGCAGATATGGCAGATGAAAACCCGGACTTCGTACTGGTCGCGGGCGACCTTGTAAACGGGTGGTTCAGGAACAGCGGAACGGATTATGCGGTGCAGTATTCCAACTGGAAAAATGCCATGGGCCCGGTATACAGCAAAGGGATCAGGGTATACGCGGTAAGGGGAAACCATGACAGCGGCCCTGAGCGCCTTGTGCTGCCGCCTCTCCCTGAAGACCTTGAACCTCCGCCCGGATCACTTTTACTGCTTGAGGATGAATTTAAAAATGCGATGATAGAGCCGTATACACCGTTAAACGGGCCTGAAGAAGAGAAAGGGCTTACTTACAGTTTTATCCACAAGAATGCTTTTATCATCGGGCTTGACCAGTATACAGGCGGCCAGCACAGGGTTAACCAGCTATGGCTTGATCGCCAGCTGGAAGGAAACAGGCAGTACCATCTATTCGTTTTCGGTCACGAACCTGCATTCGAAGCTGACCATAAGGATAACCTTTCTTTCTATCCTGAAGAACGCAACCGTTTCAGGGACAGCATCGTCAATGCAGGGGGAAGGATATACTTTTGCGGGCATGACCATTTCTACAACCGCGCACTTGTCAAGGACGGTGAGGGTAATTCATTATGGCAGGTTATTGCGGGGACAGGCGGCGCAAGGTTGCGTACATGGTCCGGGAGTTACAAAGAGAGCAGTAGCGTCAGCTGCGAATACCACAACAGCGATTATTACGGATATTTAATCGTAACCGTTGATGGATCGGCTGAAAATGTCCAGTGGAAAGCCCTGGTCGATATACATGCAGGCAAATGGCAGGTATATGATACATTCACCTATACAGCCGTGTATTGAACACCAAAGTAACATAGCTGAACAGCCCGGCCTGTACTTTTGATAAAATCCGCATAATCCTTCAGTTTTGCTTTTAACTGTAGATAAAGCAGGGCTCCTTGCGCAGGAAAGATCATTACTGTCAATTACTCCCCGTAACCAGGAACACGCTGAATTTAACAGCATCCCCTGAACCGTTTTTTCTTTCCACAACCGCTGCTGTCATGGACTTCACGTTTATGAGGCCGGCCTCCGTAAGGTACTTCATCATCTCTTCGCGTGCGAAGCCGTAATGGAACACGCCGGTGTTGTCTTCATGGAACATCCCGTTGTCGGGGTCGAGGTCTGCCACGCATAATGTTCCGCCGTCAGCCAGGCATCCTGCAAGGCGCTTCACAAGCGAAGGCACGTCCTGTACATGGTGAAAGGTCATGCTGCTTGTTATAAGGTCATAGCTGCCGTTAAGACCGGCTGCGTCATCGGACTCAAGGTGGATGATGCTCACGCCTTCAAGTCCGGCTGATTTAACCTTTGATTCAAGGGCGTCGAGCATCCCCCTGGAGCTGTCAGCGCATGAGATCCTACCCGTGCGCTCAAGTATCTGCAGCGAGAGGAGCCCTGTGCCGCACCCGAAGTCCAGGGCATCTATGCCGGGGGAAATGTTCACTGCTGCCGCGATAGAGGTAAAAATATCCGCCGCGAGCTTTACCCTTCGAGGTTTTTCGTCCCAGGTAAGTGCAGCCAGGTCAAAGTCGCGTTTATCTTTTTGCATGATTATGATCTCCGTAATTCCTTCAGTAAAATGTGAATACCGGGTTATCGATGTCAACGGGAAAATGCGGATTTAAAGGCCCCTCTGCCGCGCCCCTCTGTCACGCCCCTCTGTCACGCCCCTCTGTCAC
>CAYTSF010000049.1:6620-10271 GCA_964440335.1 uncultured Leptospirales bacterium | reverse complement strand
CGCCCCTCTGTCACGCCCCTCTGTCACGCCCCTCTGTCACTGCGTGACATCTCCCCCTGCGAAATGACAGGTGGAGAATTGATTCATGAAATTTATATCAGTATCCCCTCCGGGGGGGCGGTAATTGTTTATCTGCAGGGATCAGTTTCTCGACTGGGGGCCGGAGACAT
The DNA here is from genome assembly GCA_964440335.1 of uncultured Leptospirales bacterium. Lineage (GTDB taxonomy): Bacteria > Spirochaetota > UBA4802 > UBA4802 > UBA5550 > JAAYBQ01. Next base: position 10,101 of record CAYTSF010000049.1, on the reverse strand, counting down.
TGATATGGGTACAAGTGAGCCAGCTTATAATAGAGAGGGCCAGGGTGAGGCGGACAGTATTAATATTGACAATTCCCTGATTTGCACTATTACTGGTTTTCGAGAACATCATGATTCTTCTTCCCGGGGAAAAGATGCGGTTAATAAAAAAATCAGTTGTATCGGCAGTTCTGTTCACGGTAATGATAGCGGCATCCATGCCGGTTTATGCCGGCCAGTATTTCATCAAGGGCCGGGTCATTGACGGTTCAACGAAGAAGAATGTTGGCTTTGCCATAATTGTCGTTCAGGAGGCGGGGATAGTCATAAATGCTGCCGGAGGCAATTATTACGCTGACCTGCCGGGCCCGGGGAAGTATACCCTGAAGGTCCAGTCCGACGGGCTCCAGACAATTGTGGCCACTGTTGATGTAAGTGCCGGTGTTGTCAGGGATTTCGTGCTTGACCCTTTCAAGTCAAAGGGCGAGGGCGTAGTCATCAAGGGCGAGAGGGTCATCCAGAAGGTCTCGCGGAGGACCATGAAGGTCGAGGAGATCAAGGAGGTCCCGGCCTCCTTCGGCGATTCGGTCAACGCACTTACCAGTATGCCCGGTGTTATACGAACATCCGGCAGCGGATTTTTCGGCCCCCTTGTTATCCGCGGCGGCGACCCCATATACAACAGGTACTACATAGACGGGATGCCCGTAGACAACCCGCTGCACTTCGGCGGCATACACTCGGTAATAGCCAATGACCTCATGAGCGAGATCGACCTCTATTCGTCGTCCTTCTCAGCGGAGTACGGCGGCCCCCTTTCGGCGGTAATCAGCATAAATACCATTGACGATGTTGATGATTTCGGCGGGTGGGCTGATGTCGGTATCATCTCGGCTGCCACGCTCATAAAGTCCCCGATTACCGTATCCGTTACAGATGAGAACGGAAAGCCGGCGGATGAGAACAGGGGCTACATAATTGCCTCAGGAAGGATAGGGTACCTCTCCCTCCTCATACCTCTCTTTTATGAATTTGTTGTGGGAGAAAAGCTTGAAAACGTGCCCGAATACTGGGACTACCAGTTTAAGGTCAGGTACGACTTCAACTCCACGCACTCTCTGAAACTGCTCTGCATCGGCAGCAAGGACTACTGGAGGGTGCTTGTGGAGGATAAAGACATTGACGTTGACGAGGGTGACGACCCCCTTGCCACAGACCTGCAGCTGAACTACGACCAGACCTTTCACAACCAGGGCATATATTATACATACAATAACCAGAAGATTAAAAACACGCTCATGGTCTACAGCTCATGGAGCCTGACGCACATGTACCTGAACGCAGGATGGTCCGGCCTCGCTGCTGACCACTGGCTCAAGGATTACTCGATTGACTGCGTTCCATGGATACTGGGCGGGCGCGATAATTTCAGGTGGGAATGGTCAAAGGGCCTCGCGGAACTGCGGGGAGGCCTGGAGGCCACGCGCTACGGGTTCAATGCCGAGGGGGATTCACTCCGCGTAACCGAAGCCGGGTACTTTGATCCCACTGATCCTGACGCGGTTGAGGTCGTCCCCTTTGAAGAGGATTTTTCCAACCTGGTGCTGGGCGCTTATGTTGAACAGAGGTTCACACCCGGCCGCCTTGTTGTGATGCCTTCATTCAGGAGCGAATGGCTCAGGGGCACGGGCTATGTTACTGCTGATCCGCGCGGCCTTTTAAGCTACAGGTTCCTCACTGATACCACGCTGTCGATTGCGGGCGGCCACTACAGCACATTCTTCCAGACAAATCCCGAAGTGTTCCAGGGCGATCCTACTTACGCTGCCGAGGGGGATACCCTTGAACCTGAGAAGGCCTGGCACAGCACCTTTGGAACAGAGCAGGTCATGGGCCTCTTCACAGGAAGCATTGAAGTTTTCTATAATTATTATTACAACCTTGTGCAGGCATATCCTCATGAAGAGGACGGAAGGGAGGTGCCTGCGATAAATTCAGGCAAAAGGAAGGCCTGGGGCTGCGAGTTCATGATACGGAAAGACAGCCCCGAAGGTGACGGGTTCTTCGGGTGGGGAAGCTACACGTTTACAACTGCGAAGTATAAAAGCGGTCTGCCGCTGGATTATGACCAGAACGGCGATAAGTGGATTTCATCGAACTACGAGCAACAGCACTCGCTGAAGATTGTTGCGGGGTACAGGGCGGGGAGCCATTCATTAAGCGGAAGGTTCCAGCTCTATTCATCCTTTCCCTATACTCCCATCATAGGGTCGTACCCCCCTGTAAGCGGCAGATACGAACCGATATACGATATGGACAACGTGAACTCAAAGCATATGCCCATATCGCACCAGCTTGATTTGAGGTACACACACCGCACAGGTTACGAATGGGGACACCTGAGCTGGTATGTTGAAATCATAAACGTTTACGGCCAGTTCAATAAAGATGTATACTATGACTGGAAGTATAACGAGCCATACAGCGGCACCAACCCCGAGATGGTTGAAAATGACAGTGGAATTAACCTGATACCGAACTTCGGCGTTGAGGTCAAATTTTAACAATAAAGCAGTACGATATAAAGACTTGTTTCCAGACTGGCGTTTGATACCTTCAGAAAGCCTGAAGGTGGCCTTTTAAGGGGCTCCGCCCCTTAGGCCCGGTAAAAAAACAAGTAAGGAAACAGGTCTAAAGCTTAAAGTTCAGGAGGATTCAATGAAGAGGATAATTCCGGGTGTTTTGTTTATAACATGTGTTATGTTTATTGGCTGCAGCACTTCGCCGATATGCGTAACTGATTCTGTCACGCCTCTGCAGGGAAAAACAATTACTGAAAAACTGGGACAGTGCAGCGGCAGCGATACTGCCTGGTCTTTCCTGGGGCTTTACATGTTCGGCAGGCCCGATATTGATGAAGCAATAAAGGAGGCTGTTGCGAGCAAGGGTGCAGACACAATCATAAACGTCCGCTGCTACGAGAAGTGGGGATACTTCCTGTTTTTCAGCACCAGCACTGTCATTGTTGAAGGCGAGGCTGTGAAGCTCGGCAGCCCCGAAACTGAAAAGAAGGTCAAGGGGAAATGAAAAGCGCGCGCCATGGATTAGCGGCAATGCTGCTTGCCGGATCAGTTCTTGCCGGCGGGTGCCTCTACTCAAAGTCCCGCCCGCTCGGCATTGAGGCCAGCGCGAGGTTGATGAAGTCCGCGAACTACGAGGTCATGGGCGAGGCTGAGGGGATGTCCAGCAGCTTTACGCTCTTCGGCATTTTCCCGGTTACGCCTGAGCCCGATCCCGACCGCGCGGTTGAAGAGGCCCTGCGCAGCCTGGGCGGTGACAACCTCATTGAGGCTGTGTTCTACAGTGAAACCAGGACATATATCGTGGGTGTTGTGCGGATTGTCCGCGTTAAGGGCAAGGTCATACGATACCTGAATAAGTAATTCCGGCATGGGCCTGCCGGGATGAAGTGAAAAGCCCTGCGGAGCCTGACGGTTTTATA
>CAYTSF010000049.1:1715-6520 GCA_964440335.1 uncultured Leptospirales bacterium | reverse complement strand
ATATTTTCTATCATGGGGCTTGCCAGCGTCATAGCCCTTGCCGTGGTAATAGACAGGGGGCTTATTTTCAGGCACAACGCAAAGATCGGCGCAAAGATTTATTCCGAGATCATAGCGAAGTTCAGGGCGGGTGACATGTCAGGGCTTGGACAGTACGTGGTGCAGTTCCCGGAATCAGTCTATGCCAGGTTCGCCTCGTTCATTGCTGAGCACAGTGGTTCAGGCGAGGCAGCCCTTTCCCACATGATGGAGGGGAAGCTCATTGAGGAGAGGATGTACCTTGAAAAAAGGATAGTGGTCCTGGCCTCCCTGGGTAACAACGCTCCGTTCATCGGCCTCCTGGGGACTGTCCTGGGGATTATAAAAGCATTCTACAACCTTGGCACACTGGGTAACACCGGTGCTGAGGTTGTTATGCGAAGTATATCTACCGCGCTCCTTGCCACAGCCAGCGGCCTCCTTATCGCGATACCTGTTGTAATCCTGAACAACTACTTCAGCCGCAGGCTCAAGGGGATCATGCAGACCCTTGAGATCATGGCCAAGGAGGCCCTTGCCAGTGTGGCAAGAGATAGAAACGTTAAGGAGAGCATGTAATGGGTGCAGGATCTGACGATAACGAAGATGGAATCATAAGCAACATAAACATTACTCCCATGGTTGACGTTATACTCGTACTGCTTGTAATATTCATGGTTACCGCGAACTTTCTTAAAAAGGAATCGATCAACATCAACCTTCCCAAGGTTGCTACAGCCGACCCCAATATAAAGGAATCAAAACAGGTGGCGGTTACGCGCGATGGCAAGCTTTTCCTCGAGGGGAGGGCTATCACCGAGTCAGCCCTTCTGGCGGAGATGACCCGTGAATCGAAGTACAGGCCGAACATGCGCGTTACCCTGTCAGCCGATGAAAACCTTTCCTATGGCACAGTCTCAAAAGTAATGGGACTCCTTCGCAGGAGCGGCGTTACACGCATGGCGCTGTCGGTAAAAAGGTAGGCGCAGAGTGCCGGACGAATCCCTCATAATACGCATAAGGAACCGCAGGTTCCTCATAAAGCACCTGTTCAGGCTCTCGGTGGTTATATCCCTCCTTGTCCATGTTGCCGCCGCATCGGGCTACCTGTTCACAGGGAAGAAAACCTCCGCTGAAGACACCGAAGTCCAGAACGTATTTGACCTTGAGCGGCCTGACATAGAAATGGACATCCCACCTGAACTTATAGGCGGAGATTCCAGGCCTGCACCTGTTGCGAAACAGGAATGGGTAGAAGGGACAAAAAAAGAGGGCCCTGACCCTGAAGAGGCTGACATAAATACCAACCAGATATCGGGTGACGGCACCGATAAAGATGGATACCTTTTTTCGTTTAACGGTGACAAGGCGCCGGGGGTAATTGTGGATTTTGACGTCAACCAGTACTATCCCAGGGAGGCTGCCTATGCCAATGTGAGGCAGTATACAGTTACAGTGCTCCTGCAGATAGATGAAAACGGTACGCTTATCACGGCGAATGTTGTGTCGGGCAAGGCCCCCTACGGATTCAACGAGCAGGCCATAAAGGTGGTAAACCGCATGAGGTTTTCACCGGGGTACAAGGCCGGCAAGCGCGTGAAGATGGCCTATTACCTGCCGGTAAAATTCATACTTCCGGATTAATATATGTCAAAAAAGTTTCTGGTGCTCGTTTCCCTGTTGTCTGTTTGCGGATTCTTCAGCTCTGGTAATCTCTATGGAAACAGCGCTTCGTTTTACCTGGCAATTGTTCAGGAGGGGAAGCGCATTGAAGTTCATGATATGGAGAAAATTTCCATTGCCCGGAGTGAATTCACGCTGGTCTTTCCCCTGAGTAATTATGGCGACGAGGAGGGGCCGGGAAGTTCGGTATATGTGACCGCCTTCATTCACCCGATCATATTTAACATACGCGAAGGCCAGTCCATTGACAAGATCAGTTTTTTTGAGCCGGGCTCGGGTTTTGCAGGCCCAGGCACAGGGTATGAGCACCTGCTGCTCTGCAGTGAGGGGATGCATTACCTTTATTATTGCATGGATGATCCTGCTGAACGCAGGGTTGAATTCATAAAGGAATTATCCGCTGGACGTTTTGAGGCAGGCTGGACCATTAAAAAGGTAAGATACCATACTGATCCTTTTGATGATTTCGAAAGGTCAATCATGAGCCAGGTTGTCAGGGGCGGTTTGGTTAATAATTCGGATATAACAAAATTAAATCCGGATAAGAGTGAAGCGGATAAACTTAACACCTTTACTCTCTCTGAATATCCGGGAAATTTTATATACCTCACTGTATTCAGCGACCTGAACCTGAACCGGAGGGTGAACAACGGCGAACTGATACGCGCTGAACTGAACTTCAGGTAATGCCCGCCGCCTGTTAATCCTGCTCCTCTGCCCCGGACTTTTTTCCCTCTGCATGTTTTGTAAGGACATCGTTAAGCAGCCATGTTGAACCCACAAGGCTTTCTGACGTGCCATTAATCTCTTCGGCCCCGCCTGCAAGGTCCTGCGTCGAGCTGTTTATTACGGTGATGGACTTGGTTATTTCGTCAATGGCGGATTTAAGTTCCTCCATGGACCTGCGTATTTCGTCCGAACCGTTTAACACGTCGACAGCGTTCCCCTGAAGGCTTTCGTTCATGGAGAGGTCATTTTCGGAAATCCTGTTTACCTCTGCGACTATTTCGCCAAAGCTCGATGCGAGTTTTAATACCTCCTCGGATGAAAGGTTTACCTTTTCCAGGGTCTGGCTTGTCATTAGCATTTCGGTTTCGGTTGTCTTGACAAGGGAGGTTATCTCCTTGGCATTCATCTGGGTCTTCTCCGCAAGCTTGCCAACTTCATCGGCAACGACCGCAAAACCCTTCCCCTGTTCGCCTGCCCTGGCCGCTTCAATTGATGCGTTGAGCGACAGCAGGTTTATCTGGTCTGATATGTCGTTGATGAGCATTGTTGCCTCGCTCACCTTGCGGCTGCTGGTCATGGCGTTGGCCATGGCTGTCTGGCACCTGCCCACTGCCTCTATGGCGCTGTTTATCTGCGAGTCCAGGTTGGTCTTCAGGTCAAGGGCTTTGTGCATGCTCGTCCTGCTGCGTGTCACCAGGTCGTACATCTGTTTCAGGTTTTCGATCAGCAGGGCTGTTTTTTCGTTCTGGTCTACTGTCATGTTGGCCGACGACTCAGAGGAGGCGGCGATCTCCTCCAGTGTGGAGGTGATCTCCTCCACGCTGGCTGCCTGGGCCTGGGCGTTGTCGGAAAAGAGTGAAGCGTTGGAGGAGAGGTCGTCGGCTGTCTCTTTGAGTCTCACGGCAACTGAGGTGCAGGTCTTTATGATTTCGTTTATTTCGGTCAGGGTTTTTTCAAGCTGGCGGTTTTTCCTTTCTGTTTCATCGAGTGTGGCCTTAACAATTTTTGTTATAAGCATGCATATGGCAGATATGAACATTGAAACAATAGTGAAATTGAAGATGGATGAACCGTGCCTTTCAGGAGGAATTATATCGCCTGACCTGATAACGACCGTGGTACCCACGGCAATAACTATTATCGTTATAATAAAAATCGTTATCTTGTTCCCGTAGAGCAATGCCATGGTGATAAAAATCATCAGGTAGAGCATATAGACAAATTTGCCTGTAACAGTACCAACCAGCAGTGCCTGGGCAGCTGTCAGCGTCATGGGAAGTATTATGCCCATGTACGAGGCAAGCAGGTATTTCCCGGCTTTAAGCACCAGCAGCGACAGAATGAATGCTGAAATAATAACCAGTTCGCTGATGTTGAAAAATTTTGTCGCCACATGGGGGGAAAGAATATTGGTCAGCACCAGCACCATTGAAAGAAGGCAGGTGAATACAATCTGCATCCACATGAAAACATTCGCGCGCTGCCTTGTCATAAATGAGGCTGTTGAATATTTAGCCAGAAAGAACTGTTCAAGAAAACCGGTTTTATGTGCCATGTTATTCCCTGCCGTTTAAGTATATCATATTTTTATTTCTCATGGTAATGTATTAAATATCAACCACATCCTTTGCGGTCAGTGGCTGTGACTGAGTATCATTAACTGAAATCAGATAATGACAAATTACGGTTTAAATATACAAAATTATCAGTATTTATCCTCAACTTTTTTTAAAGTAAATAAAGCGTTATTACCTCCGCCGCCGAAGGCGGCGGAGGTATATATATGTTAAGGAATTATTACTGTAAATTATTGGTCTGTTGACATGCGGGAAAACAAAAAGGAGTGGTTGCTGCGATATTATACTGAAAATGATAAATCGCTATTTAAGTGTTTTAATGAACTTTTCCTGGCGCAGAACAATAACTGATACAACAGGGAAGACCGATGCCAGGGCAACGCTTGCTATGCTCATGGCAAACTCAGTCACATCGCTCTCCATGAAAAAACCTGTTCCGAAAATGAATGCAGCCGTGAGCAGCAACAGGTAGATTGAGGCCGCAGCTATTGCAAGCCATGATGCTGCAAGTGCCGCAATCCGTCCCCGGTTCCTGCGCATCAGCATCCCCGCTCCTCCGGCAATCATGGGCAGGGTAATTGCCATGCCCGATAGAGTGATTATTGTGCCAGCGCTGCTGCTGGTTCTCTCCTCAATGATAGCCGAAAGATTTATGACGACAAGCAGGCCGAAAGATCCCAGCAATATGTGGGCCAGCCCCATTATGACCGGCAGCCTGTTATTCCCCCTGCCAGTGTTGTCAGTTATTGCGGCCTTTTTTTTCATGCCTCTCCAGCCTGTATTTATACTCTGCATTGA
>CAYTSF010000049.1:0-1615 GCA_964440335.1 uncultured Leptospirales bacterium | reverse complement strand
CACATGCCGGTAAGAAGGTTAAAAGCTCCACTGTGTTTAAAATGATGAATAAAGCTTGAAATATTAGGCAGCAGGAAGTATTATACCGGATGTGGACTTCTTGTAACTCCTTTTTGGGTTTGTTCAAAAGCGGGGCCCTCTATGAGTTCAGGCAGTTGAATTGCGCCACCCGGCACATTACTCTGTTATGCGGGTTGTATCAGAAATAAAACCAGGATGATTGAATGTTAAAAAAAGGTGAGCATACACGCCGCCTCATTTTTGATTGCGCGGAAAAAGTGTTTTCAGAAAAGGGCTACTTCGAGGCACAGGTGTCTGATATTTCAGAGATGGCACATATCGCAAAAGGTACGTTATACCAGTACTTCAAGACCAAGGAGCACCTCTTTACATCCCTCATTGAAAAGTATGTAACTGAGTGGGAGAGGGCTGTATCCCTTGACCTTCAGGATTTCATGGGTACAGGCGATGCCCGTGACTATGCCCGAAGGTACCTGCACCACAGGATGGCGCGCACTATCGGTTTTTTCTCGGTTAACCAGGACAGGGCAAATATTGTCCTGCGCATGAGCACAGGGCTCAACAGCGTTATTGAGCATGTAATCCGTATATTCGAAGACAAGGTAATGAAGGCGATTACCGATGACATCAGGCTTGCCCAGAACTTCGGGCATATCAGCAAAAACCTCAATGTTGAGCTGGCAGGAAATGCCGTGCTTGGTGGAGTCCTCAGGATATCCTATTTTTATTTTGTGATGAGAAAGGAGAGTTACATTACCCTTAATGATGACAGGTTTACCGATGAAATTGTGGGGATCGTCCAGCATACACTTAACATGTTCAGGGCTGATGACTGAATCATGTAATCAATGAATCCGCCATTATCCGTAAAAAACCAGTGAACAGGATTTTACGGGCAGGCAGCACAAAACAGAATAAACCATATCTCATCGCCGGGTCCCGGTTAAAATTTTTTCACCCTCATCCCTGAACATTTTTAAAAGCAGCAGGACTGCTGATAAAGAACCTCAATCGAGTATGTCACGACAGACCTTCAATCCGACCGCCGAACGAATTTATTTATAAAAGAATGAATATTGTACAAAAAATAACTCAATTTGCAGATAAAAAATGACATTTCATATTGCGAATGTCGTTTTTTATAAATTCTAAGATTCTATTATGTGAAATCACATCAATTATAAGATATATATGCAATAATCTAAGTATGACTAAATTTTTTATAATATTTCTTGACTTAATACCGAAACAAAAGTATATTGTTTTGATAAAACTGACTGGTCGGTTTTTGGAGGGAAATTATGCTTAGAAAACTTTTAACAGTGCTTTTTCTGGTGTCAGCTCTTGCTGTTATCGGATGCAGCGGCGGCGTTACCGGGGGTGAAGTTGAAACAACCCTGGATGATGGCCTCAGTTCAGATTTTTACATGAAGAGCCTGTCATTTTCAACAGGTACCATGAAGTATCCATTTAATCCGGGTGACTGGGTCAACTATGTTGAGGTGCCTTATTTAACAGACTCAATAACAGTCACTGCAACGCCAAACCAGAAATGGGCAAGTATATATATAGGTGAAGAGGTACTCGAGGCTGG
>CAYTSF010000048.1:12685-21497 GCA_964440335.1 uncultured Leptospirales bacterium | reverse complement strand
AAGAAAGAAAACATCGCAAGCGCAATCGCTGTTAAAAGCAGTTTTTTCATCATTTACTCCTTTTTTATTTGTGTTATTTTTCTGCATGTTTGCCCCGTTTAAAGAGACAGCCTGCATGACCCAAAGAAAATAATGAATACGCAACACTTAGTCAAGCACTTTTATGCGGCATCAACCCGGAACCGATGCTGTATTTTTAATATACAACAAAAGCCAACAGATCACCTGGAACATCAGCTTCCTGATCGCAGGCCCCGCATCTTAACGAAGATGAAACTTCTTTAACTTCATTAAATAGTAATTGCTAAAAAAACACCCCGCCAGCATAAACCGGCTATGGCAATTATATTTGTTTACGGAACTTTACGACGTGGGGAATGCAACTCCCATTACCTGAAAAATTCGGTTTTCCTCCGTACAGACATCGTGAAAGGATTTGTCATGGCAGACCTGGGCCAATATCCAATGGTATTTGAAACCGGCTTGGGGGATGATACTATTACAATCGAAGTCTATGAGATTGATGATACGACGCTGAAAAGAATCGACCTTCTTGAAGAATACGAAGAGAACAATCCTCACAGCTATTACCTTAGAAAAGAAATTCAGAGCGCCTCAGGCATCAGCGGGTTTATCTATTACGGCAAGGAGAGGGATAAATACAGGGGGTTCGGGCCTGTACCGGGTGGTGACTGGAAAAAGCGGAGCCATGTTTAAAAAAAACAATTCCCGCTGGGGCGGGAATTTCATCTGACTTTATATGGCATGGAACAGTTACATGTGGTGTAAATATTTATCCACCAGTTCTTTGATCTTGTCGTTTTTACCGAAAAGTTTTTCACTGAGGCCCTTATCTTTATAAGCCATGAGCCCCGCTGCGATGCCGTCAATTACTCTGGGCGTAAATACATCTTCCTTCTCAAAGAAGCTCCTTAACTGGATCAGGCTCTCTGCTGATTCATAGCATGACAGCGGCAGCCCCTTGAGCTGGGCGAGCCTGGCCTTGTTCTCTTCGTGGAAGATGTTCACGTCAACATAAAGCTTCTCGGCCATCTCAAGGGCATTCTTCATCTCAAGGCCGTGTCTGGCCCCGACGCAGAGCCCTGCGAGCAGAAGGTGTATGTTTGCCGAACCGTCCGGGCACCTGAACTCAAATGTCTGCCTGTCAGAAAAATCCCTAAGCTCGGCTTCATCATAATTCGGGTTGACCTTCTTGATCATGTCCTTCACGCCGACCCATCCAAGTGGAACACGGATAAGGACTGAACGGTTCCTGTCGCCCCAGCATATATTTGTGGGCGCTTCCTGGTGCGGGACAAGCCTCAGGTATGACGTGGGATTGGTATTTCCGAAAGCGGTGAGCGCAGGGGTAATATCAAGAATTCCGGCGATGGCCTTCTTTGCGGCGTCGCTGAGTTTCCCTTTTTCAACGGTTGCGGTTTTACCATTTTTGTGAAGTTTCATGTGGATATGCATTCCGCTTCCAGCCTTGCCCACAGTGATTTTGGGCGCGAAGCTTATGTTAACACCATGTTTATAGCCGATCATCCGTATCATCCACTTGGCAATCATAAGCTGGTCAGCGGCGTCTTCAATGTAGGTCGGGTTGAACTCGATCTCGTTCTGTTCATAATAACAATCGCCCTGCGTAAAGTTTCCAACCTCGGAGTGGGCGTATTTAATAAGACCTCCTGCCTGGGCAATGGCCTGCATGCACTCCTTTCTGATCATTTCAAACTTGGCATAGGGCAGCGACTCATGGTAGCCCTTCTGGTCCGTTGCAGGATAGAAGTCATGTTTGTCTGCGATTACATAGTACTCAAGCTCTCCCATAACATCGAGGCTGTAACCGGTTTTTTCCTCGAGTTTCCTGTGCGCCTTCATCATGATATATTCTGGGGAACTGGCAAGCTGGTTGCCGTCCTTGTCAAAATAGGAACAGAGAATGTCCAGTGTGGGTATTTCTGTAAAAGGATTTAAAAATGCGGTCTTGTGCCTGGGCACAACATACAGGTCGCTTGATTTTGCGTCTATGTAAGAGAAAAGGCTGGATCCATCAACTCTTTCACCGCATGAAAGGAGGCTGTCAAGCTGCTGCAGGCTTGTTATGACCATGTTAAGCGTTTTAAGCTTTCCATCACCGCCTGCATAGCGGAAATTCAGCATTTTGATTCCGTTTTCAGTGATATATTTAATCAGGTCGGCCTTTGTGAAATCTTTTGCAGGTTTCTGCAGGTACTGTACAAGTGGATTAGGGCTTAATGCGATATCAGCTCCTTTTTTTGGTGCCATATAAGTTTCTCCAGAAATGATTTAATAGTGCTTAAATATTAGCAGATTTGTTTCATCCATGTAAATTATTCAAAAAAAATATTACATTGATGTTAATTTTTATGAATTTCCTGCGGGTTAAATAGTCAAATAAAAAATGCTTATTGAAACGATCAGTTGTTCAGAAAATGAAAAAAACAGAAGGAATGATGAAGCCTCAGTGCCGGGCGCACCACAAAAAAAACGCCGGCATTCTCCGGCGTTTTCTGCTATGCACTGTATGCATTGTTTCTGATCAATAGAGGAAGAGCATCTCCCAGTACTTGGGGATGGGCCACAGTTCATCGTCAACCATGCCCTCAAGCTCATCAACGTTCTTTCTAAGTTCATCCATTTTTGTTTTCACACCGCTGCAATACGATTCGGCCTTTAACTGTTCCTCCTCAACGCTTCTTGCTTTTTCAATTGCCGCTTTAAGCTCCCCGCTGATGTTCTGTACGCCGCTTATAAGCGCGCTGAGCCTTACAAGGTGTTCCTTCTGCGGGGCCACTATATTTTCCGGGACAAGGCCGGATACCTCCCGTACTGACTGCGCCAGGGTTGCCTGGTATTTGTACGCTGCGGGGAGTATCTGCGATGATATCATGCCGTACATCGCGTTGGCCTCAATGTCGAGCTGCTTGCTGTATTTTTCAAGGTGTATATGGTACCTTGATGTGAGCTCAACCGGCGTGAGTACCTTGTATTTTTCAAAAAGCATTTTCGCCTTTTCAGTGTTATATGCCTTCAGCGCTTCGGGAGTAGTCCTGAAATTGGGCAGCCCCCTCCTCTCAGCCTCTTTATGCCACTCCTCGGAATAGTTGTCACCCCCGAAGATAACAGACTTAAAGGTTTTTATCTCGCCCCTGATTATGTCAAAGATTGTTTTTCTCAGGTCAGATGTTCCGGCCTTCTCGATCCTGTCAGCCAGTTCATCTATGGCCTCTGCCACTATAAGGTTCAGCACTGCGGCGGGAAACGATATGGACTGGGACGAACCCACGGCCCTGAACTCGAACTTGTTGCCTGTAAACGCGAACGGGGAGGTCCTGTTTCTGTCGGTATTGTCCTTGCTTACAACCGGCAGAGAAGAGAGGCCCAGGTCTATGATTGCCGCGTCTGTGGCTTTAAGGTTCTCCCCCTTTTCAATCGCGTCAAGGATCGACGCAAGCTGGTCGCCCAGGAAGACCGAGATGATCGCTGGCGGCGCCTCGTTGGCCCCAAGCCTGTGGTCATTGCCGCTGTGCGCAACGGTTGCCCTAAGGATATCGCTGTGCCTGTGTACAGCCTTGAGTACTGCCACAAGGAAGATGAGAAACTGTATGTTTTCATTGGGGGTCTTGCCGGGATTCATCAGGTTGATGCCGTCATCGGTGCCGATTGACCAGTTGAGGTGCTTGCCCGATCCGTTTATGCCCGCAAAGGGTTTTTCGTGGAGGATGGCGAAGAACCCATGCCTGCGCGCGGCCTTCTTCATCGTATCCATAAGAAGCTGGTTGTGGTCAACAGCGATGTTTGCCTCTTCAAAGATTGGCGCTATCTCAAACTGACTGGGCGCCACTTCGTTATGCCTTGTCTTTGCAGGTATGCCCAGCTTAAAGAGGTCCTCGTCAAACTCGTGCATGAAACTCTGGATCCTCTCCCTTATGCTGCCAAAGTACTGGTCTTCAAGTTCCTGCCCCTTCGCAGGTACGGCACCAATCAGCGTACGCCCGGAAAGGACAATATCCTGCCGCTTAATGTAATAGTTTCTGTCCAGCAGGAAGTACTCCTGTTCAGGCCCCAGGTTTGCATGTACTTTCTTTGATGTAGTATTGCCAATAAGTTTGAGGAGCCTGATAGCGCTCCTGCTCACAGCCCTCCCCGACCTGAGAAGAGGAGTCTTCTTGTCCAGCGCTTCGCCGGTATACGATATAAATGCCGAAGGAATGCACAGCGTAATACCGAGACCGTTCTTGCGAAGGAAAGCAGGGCTCGACATGTCCCACGCGGTATATCCCCTGGCCTCGAATGTTGCCCTGATCCCGCCGCTGGGGAAACTGGAAGCGTCAGGCTCACCCTGCACAAGCTGCGAGCCGGTAAACCTTTCTATCACTTCATGCGGACCGACAAACTCGACGAATGCATCATGCTTTTCTGCCGTAGACCCGGTCATCGGCTGGAACCAGTGGGCAAAGTGAGTAGCGCCATTGTCCAGGGCCCACTCCTTCATTGCATGCGCAACCACGTTTGCAGTTTCGATGTCGAGCTTGATGTCCTCTTCAATGCATGAAATGAGCTTGAGGTATATTGATCTGGGCAGCTTCTCCTGCATCACTTTATTATTAAAAGTATACTTACCGAAAAATGAAGATACGCGTTTTCTTTCCTTTTTGTCTTCAGTCACATTTGTCACCTGACTCAGACCCGCTGTCTGCCTTGCCATAATGTTCTCCTTATAAATCTTTTTTTCAGACCGGTCCATCCTGCCGCACACCACCGTTTCAGGGTAACATTTTGTAACCAGTCGTATATATGCCATCAGTATATATTATAACAGCATGTCAAATGTTGTTGACGCAAATTTTCACGGCACACCGATAATTAACAATTCCGTAACAAAGTGCCGGGGCGAATAATTTTCCAGGAATAACAGTTGTTATATCAACACTTCTCCTGTTACATGCATGTTAAATTCTAACATTGATGTAACGAATAATCTTTCACCGGTGAACACCCCTGATGTCTCATCACCCTGCCCGCGAGAAAAAAACAGGCACCACAGGCAGCCGGAATGGCCATTTCACCATTCATTGTAATGAATCCTCGACCTGTCAAACTTATCATTGGCCGGGTGTTTCTCTGCCGGATAACCTACGGGCAGAACAACAAATGGAACAACACTTTGGGGCAGCCCGAAGAGCCTGCGTATCCCATCAACCCTGTCCATCCTGGGATAGACCCCCAGCCAGACAGAACCCAGCCCTGTATCAGCAGCGGCCAGAAGCATGTTCTGTGTCGCGGCAGCACAGTCCTGTATCCAAAAGCCCTCATGTCTGACCAGCGACATGTCACAGCAGACAATAACCGCGCAGGGCGCACCGGTAAGCATTGAGGCATGGGGATGCACTTTTGTTATTTCGCGCATAACATTCCTGTCCCTCACTATGATAAAATGCCACGGCTGCTCGTTTCCTGCCGATGGCGCATTCATCCCCGCTTTTATCATAGCAAGTATTTCATCATCGCTCACATCCTGTGAAGTATACTTCCTTATGCTGCGCCGCGAATATATAGCTTTCAACTATTCACCTCTCATCATTTTTTTCCTGGCCCTCACCAGGGTTGCCGTATCCTCCGGGCCGGTCCTGCAGCAGCCCCCTATTATGCGGGCGCCCGATGACGCCCACTCAACTGCAAGGCTGCCAAGCTGTACGGCCCGCGACTCCCCATGCCAGTGATGGTCAGCAGTGCAGTACATCTCACCGGAATTGGGATATACGATAAACGGTTTGTCGTTGAGCCCGGCGGAAGATTTTAAAAGCCCGGTGATCAATGCAGGGTCAGAGCAGTTTATTCCTGCGGCGACCAGGTTATCTCTGCCGCGCAGCATTGAAATGCACTCAGAAAATTTTCTGCCGCAGCTTATGGTTTCACTGTCCTTTACAGTGAAGGATATCCAGTACTCAATATCTTTATAGGAATCCATGAGACCGGCTATTGCAACCGCTTCATCATACGAAGGCACTGTTTCAAATGCAATGATGTCTGCACCGGCATCTATGAGTATCTCAAGCCTTTCCCTGTGAAAATCGATGAAGCTGTCTTCGCTGAGTGAGAAATCCCCCCTGTACTCCGATCCGTCTGCAAGGTATGCGCCGTAAGAGCCCGCTGACGCAGCGACAAGGGGGACGGGCATGGATGTGTCGTATTCATTGGAATCGAGGTAAACCATGACTGACTCGCGGGCAAGCCGCACGGAGTTTGCGATTATATCGCGCGCCTCTTCAGCCGAATAGCCGGCCCGCACAAGCCCTGGTACAGTGGCCTGGTATGATGCCGTAGTGATAATGTCCGCGCCCGCATTAAGGTATGCCATATGCACATCGCTTACCGCATGGGGGTACTGGGCCAGTACAGACGCGGACCATATAAGGTTGTCAAGCTCATACCCGGACTTCTCCAGTTCGCTTGCCAGGCCGCCGTCCAGTATCATAAAAGGAAAGTCTTTCCATGGATCAGATCTCTTCATGTTACGCTGCTCCGGTAAATGTAATTATAGAATAATAAAAAAAAGGTTCCTGTTCCACAAATATCTTACTCGCCGGATTTATGTTAAATGTTGTTAATTTCAGATTGCCGTTAAAAGTCAACGCCAAAGATTTATTTTGTATAAAAAAATAACAATAGACCTGTTTTCAAACTGGCGTTTTAAACGCCTTCATGAAGCCTGAAGGTGGTTTTTTGCAGGGGTTTCGCTCCTGCACCCGGTAAAAAACAAGAAAGGAAACAAGTCTAATATGTGAGACGGATGGATTGCATAATTTACGCAGCGCGCAGATAAAAAATTCCTGAAGATCCTTGCGGTTCTTCAGGAAACAGGAGAGTACAATGAAAAAGTCTTCATCTACTGTTTTATAAGACAAAATTATTGATTAATGTTACACTATTTTTATAAATCCAGCGCATATTGCTTATGCTTTGAAAATTCAAATCCTTGACAACGCAGCAGTAATATCTGTATATTAATTTCAGAAAAAATATTCCGGAGCAGGCTAACATTATGGACGATATAAAATTCACTCCAGAGGCAGGCATTAAGTACCCTGGCGAAATCAGGGTCTATGCCCTATCCACATGCGCTTTCTGTAAAAAAGCCCTGAAATTTCTCAGGGATAACTCTATATGCTTCAGCTACGTTTTTGTCGATGAACTTGACCCGCAGGTTAAGGATGAAATCAAGGCAGGCCTGCACAGAAAATTCGGCGAGGATGTAGGATTCCCTTTTCTTGTAATTGATGATAAAACTGTGATTGTGGGATTCAGCGAAGATAAATACAACAACCTGCTGTTTAAATGATATGAAAACCTTTGATGACGCAAAAAACTTTGTGACCATGGTTGCCTCAAAGCAGGGATGGGAACTGAACCGCGACAGCGAGCATATAGAAATAATTATAAGCGGACTTGCCAAAAACCACAACAGGTACGGGTACTACTCCTGCCCCTGCCGCGACGCTTCAGGAACGAAGGAACGCGATACCGACATCATCTGCCCCTGCCATTACTGCAGGCCCGACCAGGAGGCTCATGGCCATTGCTACTGCGGATTGTACCTTACAAAGGATTTTTATGCAACGGGGAAAGAACCGGCTTCTATCCCTGAAAGAAGAAAGTTCCTCTAAAAAAAAAGCGGCTGTTGCCAGCCGCTTTTCTCTCAGTCCTGGCTGTTAGACCTTGTCCATATCTTCATTTTTGCGGCCTCAGCAATAAGCCCCTCACGGAAATCCGGGTGAGCTATATTGATAAGGGCCTCTGCCCTCTGATAGGTTGATTTTCCCTTCATCATGGCGATGCCGTATTCTGTAACCACATAGTGCGTGATTGACCTTGGAACAGTTACGATTGCGCCCGTCTGAAGGGTCGGGACTATCCTCGACTTGACAGTGCCATCTTTCTCGGTGTATGTGGACGTCATGGAGATTATCCCCTTGCCCCCGCTCGAATTAAACGCGCCGTATATGAAATCAAGCTGGCCGCCGGTGCCTGACACCTGCCTGTAGCCTGCGGACTCGGAGCAGACCTGGCTGAAAAGATCGACCTCGACCGCGTTGTTGATTGCCGTAACCTTAGGGTTAAGGGCGATCATGCGCGGATCGTTTACATAGTTCACCGGGTATGATGCGCACGTGGGATTCATGTGCAGGAAGTCATAGAGTTTCTTTGTGCCCATGGCGAATGTGTATGTCATCTTGAAATGGTCAATGTTCTTCTTCCGGCCGGTCACCTTACCCGCCTCGTACAGGCTCACCATTGAATCCACAAGCATCTCTGTATGGATGCCCAGGTTCTTCAGGTCGCTCTCGGCTATGAGCTGGCCTATGAGGTTAGGCAGGCCACCTATGCCAAGCTGGAGCGTGGCGCCATCGACGATTTCTTTAAGAATGTGGTCTGCGATCTTCCTGTCAATCTCTTTGGGCGGAGCTGGCGGTACTTCAGGAAGGGGGTTGTTCTTTCCCTCGACAATGTAGTCGATGTTTGAAATATGCACAGACTCGAAGTTGCCTCCAAGGCAATAGGGGACATTCTCGTTCACCTCAACAACAATTTTCTTTGCCTTGCTCAGGTTTGCCCCTGTTACTGAATTGGCCAGGCCGAAATTGAAGTAACCGCTGTTATCCATGGGGGCGGCTGTAATAAATGCGACATCCGGTGTCAGGTATTTACGGATAATCCTGGGTATCTGGTGGTACGTGATCGGGATGTAGTTGCACTGGTTGCTTGTATGAAGCTTGCGCGAAAT
>CAYTSF010000048.1:0-12585 GCA_964440335.1 uncultured Leptospirales bacterium | reverse complement strand
ACAACCGAATCAATCAGCAGCCGCACACTCATTTCGATTACCGAATCCATCTGGGCCCGGTCGCCCCTGCCCCTGGACTTGCTGTCCTGCAGCTGGACGATGCCGAATAGTGAACCGATCATTATGTCAACAAGCATGAACCTGTTTATATCCCTGACAAGCCCCGATGAAACAGCATTGTCAAAAAGGCCGCGCGTTTCATTCATGATGCGCCTGGCGTAATCCCTGAGCATATCGCCGGTTTTTTTATCCAGAGACCAGACCATGCCTGACTGCTGGTACAACTGGCCGATACGGAAGATATCGGGGTCGCTCCTGTACTTGTCGTAAAAAACATTTATGACATCGCGCACAAGGGACGCGCCCGAGCTGTACCTGCCTTTCTGAAGATTCGCGTTTATCTCCTCCATTTTGCCGAGGCAGTCGCGCATTTCAGGAATCAGCAGTGAAAAGTACAGGTCCTCTTTCGTGGGGAAGAACCTGTAGATTGTGGGTTTACTGAGCGATGCTTCATAAGCAATTTCGTCCATTGTGGTCCTGAGAAATCCCTTGCTTTCAAATACAGCCTTTGCAGCCTTCAGTATATCATCAACCTTGAGCTCCTGTTCCCTCTTTTTCCTGTCCCTTAATTTATTTTTCCCGCTTATCATAAACTGAACACAAATTTAGCTACTGTCAGTAACATTGTTACTAATAGTATCAATATTACCACCTATATTTTTCGTCAAGATTAATTATATCATCCACATAACAGAATCCATGAGCAGGAACTCCCGTGAATCGGGTACGGTTTTATAAAAAATCTGTTGACCGTGATCCGGAGTGAATCATTCTTGCATTCTGTAAAGGAGCACACATATGGATAAAAACATCCCCACCATTGCAACCGAAGATCAATACTTCCTGCCTGTATTCAATAAAACCGCAATATCTGTTGAAAAGGGGGACGGGATATATGTCTTCGATGAAAATAACAGGCGTTATATCGACTTTACATCCGGGTGGGGAGTAACCTGCATCGGCCATGCAAATCCTGTAATCACCGATGCACTGAACGCGCAGAGCAGGCTGATAATACAGAATCCCGATTCAGGCAAGACCTATTCACCGGCCAGGGCAAGGCTGCTGCAACTCATGCAGCAGATCCTGCCGGATGGACTCACCCGCGTATTCTTTACAAACAGTGGGGCCGAGGCAAATGACGCAGCCATTAAACTTGCACGCAAGATCACTGGAAGGAAGAACGTCATATCAACGATCAACAGTTTTCACGGCAGAACCATAAGTACTGCATCCGCCACTGGTCAGGCAGTTCACAGGGATAAGTACGCGCCGCTCATGCCAAATTACATTTTTACACCCTACGACAGCATTCCTGAAATCGAAAGGATAATCACCAGCGATGTCGCGGCCGTAATTGTTGAGCCCATACAGGGTGAAGGTGGAATAATTGTGCCGTCAGAAGGTTATCTGAAAAACCTCTCAGGTTTATGCCGGGAAAACGGCGTGCTGCTCATAGTTGACGAGATTCAGACAGGTTTTCTGCGCACCGGGGATTTTTTCTGCTCAGAGGCTTCGGGTGCCGGCGTGGATTTCATGACAATGGCGAAGGGGATTGCCGGAGGCTTTCCCTTCGGCGCATTTGCCGTAACAGAAGAAGTTGCGCAGAAGATAGAAAAAGGAGACCATGGCGGGACGTATTGCGGCAATCCGCTCGGCTGTGCGGTTTCATACTCGGTGATCAGATACATGCTTGATAATAATTTGGGCCGGAATGTTAAAAATTTAAGTGCCATGACATTTGATATCCTGAGTCAATGGAAGAAAGAATTTATCGCTATAATCAAAGATGTAAGGGGCATGGGACTTCTTATTGCCATTGAATTTAGCGACAGCATAATAACATCAGCCATTCAGAAAAGATGCCTTGAAAATGGCCTGATAGTGAATGTAACCCATGGCAACATTATCAGGTTATTCCCCGCACTGAATATCAGAGAGCGTGAAATGCTTGATGGTCTTGAAATTTTAAAAGAGGCAATCGCAGCGTGTCCGGCGTAATCGAAAGGGAATCAGAACTCAACGCAGACGCTAACACCCTCCCGGTTACTGATCTCGATCCTCCCCTTAATCTGCCGCACAAGGGCCTCTATCAGCTGAAAACCCAGGTTACCCTTAGCGGGGTACCCGATGCCCTCGCTGAAACCTGTCCCGGTATCCTTTACCATGAGGCGGTTAAGGTTATGCAGGGTATCGCGGGTAAGTGATATCTCAACCAGGCCTCTCCTTGAATCAGGGAATGCGTGCTTGAACACGTTCGAGAGTATTTCGTTCACAAGCTGGGCAAGTGGAATGGCGGTATTGATCCCCAGCTGTATATCGTCTGCTGTAATTTTCACCCTTACGTGGTCCTTGTCTATCCTGTACGAGTTCATGAGTATGGGGACAAGGCTGTTTATGTAGCTGCCGAAATTGATTGAAGTGTAATTGTTGCTGGAATACAGCTTCTCATGGACAAGGGCCATGGTGCGCACCCTGTTCTGGCACTCATTGAGAATAGACCTGACATTTTCATCGGACTGCCTTGTGGCCTGAAGGCTTATGAGGCTGGTTATGACCTGCATGTTGTTTTTTACCCGGTGGTGCACTTCACGTATCAGGAGTTCCTTTTCGTTTATAATCTTCCTCAGGTTGTCCTCGTACCTTACTCTGTCCAGGGCTATGCCTATACTCTGGGCTATCCCTTTAAAAAAATCGAGCAGTTCGCTGCTGAAAAAATTCTTTCTCCTGTCAAGCAGCAGGAAGAAACCAATTACATTCTCACCTGAATATGTTGGAATGACAGCGAATGACCTGATTCCGGATTCGATCATGCACCTGCAGATTTTTCTGCTGCCGGTAAAAGCATACTCATCAAGGTCATTGACAAAAAAAATGTCATCCGCCTGTTCACATGCAGTTTCCCTCCCCAAGACAGGCATGAAACCGTGCCGCCTGATACAGAAATCATCCTCCCCTGAATCGCAGCTACACTCAGCCTGGAGGTAACGGGTCAGCCTTTCAAAACCTGCCGAACTGTGGAGCCTGAAACCCTCGCCGTGCTGAAGCTTTAAGCCCAGGGCCTCAATTCCTGTATTCTCGGTTATAAGTGCGAGTATATCCCTGATAACAAGAGGGTCGGACTCCCGGCTGTTTAAAAGCTCAAGAATATTGATGACAACCTTCTGCCTGTCCAGGGCGCGCCTCTGCCTGAGGGAAAATTCAAACTCCTCGGTTATATCCCTGAAATTCATAATTGAATAGTGCATCTTCTCATCGTGGCTCAGGGGATAGCACCTTATCTCGAAAAGTCTTGTATCCCCCTTTGCTGTGGCAAAAGAACCTTCATAAACTGTCTCTTCACCGTTAAAACACGCGGTAATGGCATCGTAGAGGCTGTCGTCCTGTACTATATTGTTGAAAAGGGATAGTATGCTCCCGCTTTTCTCTATGCTGAAAATTTCACTGAATTTTTTATTATTTATAACCACATTGAATCCCGGATCAACAATCACCATGGGTTCCTGTACCGCAAAAAGTATATCGCGGTATTTCCTGAATGATGAAAAGCGAACTATATACCCTTTCATTGCAGCAACAAACACCGCCGCAAAAAGAAGCAGGCCCATCCTGAGGATATCGTGTACAATAAAACCCGGAGTATTTTTATGAATATCAGGAATGATCAGCAGAATTCCGAAAAGGATCACTACATAGATGACCCTGTACTGCCACCAGAATGCAATGAGTATTACCGGGATATACAGGACATGTGTGATAAGCACCTCGTGCTCATTTATGGAACGGAAAAAATAAATCAGTAGTATCGATGTGGATACAAGCAGGATTATTGTGATTAATTTTAATTTTTTCATATTCCACGCCCGGAAAGATAATTCCGGCATGAAATATAATAAATGTCAATACAAAAGAGGATGGATGAAGTTAAAAAGCCACTGCGACGTTGGTTTTGGTTTCAAGAAGCTCACGGGTTTCTTTCGGGATTCCCCTGAATATTATCTTCTTGTTGTCGAGCATTGCAAACCGTTGTGCTATGGCTATGGTTTTTATCAGTCCGGGCTCAAAGCTGTTAATCTTAGTAAAATCAAAGATCAGTTCGCTGTCATTGCATCCTATGCTCCGTACCCTTCTGAAAAACTCAGCATGGTTCTCACATTCAATCTTTTCAGTAAAATCACTCTTTAGCATAATAACCCCCCGTTTTATCCTACAGAATCTCTTTTAAGAATGACATTGGCCAGAAGATCAAAATCGCAGGACTTGTCGAAAAAGTAGTCTGCTCCGAATTCCCTGCACTTGTTGATGTAAAAATCATCATAATAGTTGGTAAGCATGGCTACCGGTATGCATGGGCAGACTTTTTTGAGTTTCTTCAGGATATCCATGCCGCTGCGTTTTTTCAGCTTGATATCAAGGACTACAAAGTCCGGCTGAAGCCCCCCGATTATCCTCCAGTCCTCGTCCCCGGTGATGCCCATCACATTGACTCCCTCAAAAGCCGAAAGCATTGAAAGAAGCCTTCCCCTGATTAATGATGAATCATCTACTACAAGAACTTTCATTCTGTCTCCTGATTGATAAAGACATAAAATACTTATCACAGGAGAGGATTTTACACAATCGGACAAAGGATATTTTATCTGCGGAATTATGCTATTTTTAAGGTAAGAATCAGGATGTGAAGGATGTAAGAATTGCCGATGCTTTTGTAGGACTCAATCCTACAACTACAAGGTTGAAAATGTCATATATCAAGGAGGTTGTTTTTTATCACGTAACGGGTAAGCTCGGAATTGTTCTTCATGCTCATCTTTTCAAGGACCCTCTGCCTGTATGTGCTGATGGTTTTCACGCTCAGGAAGAGCTCGGCGCCTATTTCGCTGACGGTTTTACCCGACGCGATCATGCACATGACCTGAAATTCCCTGTCTGTAAGGTGTTCATGGGGCTGCTCGCCGCCTCCGCTTGCGATACTGTCTGCCAGGGTCTCGGCAAGGGTTGGACTGATGTACTTCCCGCCCGCAAAAACTTTTTTTATCGCGGCTATGAGGTTATCCCCCGCGGTCTCTTTTGTAATGTAACCCGATGCGCCGGCCTTTATGGTTCGCACGGCGTACTGGTCTTCGGCGTGCATGGACAGGACAATTACCGGAAGGTCCGGTTTCATTGAACGGATATGTTTCATGACCTCTATACCGTTCATGCCCGACATCTTCAGGTCAAGGAGCACCACGTCGTAGTCGTTCTTCTTGACGAGTTCAATGAGCTTCTCGCCGCTGTTTGACTCGCCCGCGACCTCCATGTCCTCTTCGTCTGCGATGATCTGCTTGAGCCCTGCCCGGACTATCTCGTGATCATCAGCAATGACTATCTTAATCATATATCCCCCGTTATGCAGGCAATACTACTGTTACAATAGTACCCGCGCCATCCTTTCCGTCAATTGATAATGTGCCGCTGAAGGACTTGACCCTCTCCCTCATCCCTATTATCCCGTACGACCCCTTTGTCCTGATATCATTGTGGCAGAGCCCCTTCCCGTTGTCCTGTATGGTAAGTACAACCTGGTCTGTTTTCCTTGCCAGCGAAATCATCACCTGGCTGGCGCACGCATGCTTAATAATGTTTGTCAGTGACTCCTGCAGTATCCTGAACAGGGCCACCGACTTGTCCTCGGGCAGCCCGCTGATCTCTTCACATACAACGCTGCAGTTATAACCCGTGCGTTTGCGGAACTCCTCTGCCTGCCATTCTATGGCAGCGGTGAGCCCCAGGTCATCCAGTATACCGGGACGCAGGCTTGATGACAGGCGGCGCACGGTCATTATGATTTCGTTTATTATTCCATCCATGGCAGAGGTTTTGTCAATGAGTTCCCTGTCTTCGGATTTCAGTTTTTTTCTGATCCACGACAGGTCAAGCCGGAGGGCCGTGAGGTGCTGGCCCAGGACGTCGTGTATCTCCCTGGCGATGTCGGTCCGCTCCTTCTCGCGCAGGGATTCTATGTGCGCCGTGAGGTTCCGGAGCTCCTGCCTTGAATAGATGAGTTCTTCAAAATAGAGCTTGTACTGGGTGATGTCCCTGATAATCCCCTGGTACCCCCCCTTGAGCCTTTCATAGTCATAAAGCCTCAGGGTCATCTGCACATCTATTGTGCGGCTGTTATTGCAGACAAGCCTTGTGCCGAAATTGCTCACGGAACCGTTGTCCCTGACCTCTTTGAAAAACCTTGAATAATCGTCACCACTCTCAAAGAACTGTTCGACTTTATTGCCTATTATGTAATCCAGGGGATAACCGAAAAGGTCAATCATGGCCTGGTTGGCATCTATGATTATCTCCTTCTCGTCACATATGAATATGGGGTCCAGGGACTGTTCAAAAAGGGTGCGGTATTTTATTTCGCTTTTTTTAAGTTCGCGGTCAAGCTTGAACCTGTGCAGTGCAATCTCTATGGCAGAGTAGAGGTATTTTTCATCTATGGGTTTTACGATGTAACCGTAGGGTTCTGTGAGATTGGCTCTTACAAGTGAGTTTTCATCCGAATGCGCCGTAAGGTAAATTATCGGCACATCAAACTCGCGGTTGATGAGCTCAGCGGTGAATATGCCGTCAATCTCCCCTGAGAGCATTATGTCCATGAGGACAAGGTCAGGTTTCTCTTTTCTGACGGATTCGATACACTCCTCACCGGAACCTACGATATCAGTGATCTGGTAGCCCAGGCCCTCAAGCATCATCCTCAGGTCAAGGCCTATTATTACCTGGTCCTCAACAATGAGAATCCTCTTAGTCTCTTTCTTTTTCATTAAAAATAAAAACCGTGCAATATGATTACCTGTTAAAATCCGCGTCGCAGCCCTCAACAGGTTCCTGGGGCTATAAACCGCCTGCCGCCTGATCCTTATCAGGTAAAAAATGTAACAGGACTTGTAAAGTCAGCATGAAATAAAAAAAATGTCAAGGGTAATGTGCTAAAAAAAGTCCGGATGGAATGTTATTTCTCTTTATAATTGCTCTCTTTGAGCATTTCACGGTATAACCGGCCTGTTCCGGTTTCGGGCCTGGTTATAAAGCTGATGAGCAGGCGCAGATCCATGTAAATAAGGGCCACGGGTGCAAGCATTGATTCAAGAAGGAGTATCCTGTAAAAAGTACTGATAAGGGTATCGTTAAGCTTAACTATCATTTCATCAATAGATCTGTAATTGCGGGCTGATTCATAAAAAACAGTGCCGCATGTATTAACGCAGGTTTTGTCCCCCAGGAAAGACCTCAAGAGTACAGGCCCGCCCCTGCCTTTGCTCCTGGTAAGGTCGTCTGCCAGCTGCTTGTTTACCGCCCAGAGAAGGGCCTGTGCAAGCTCCCTGAACTTCCCGTTTTTATCCTTATCCCCCGAGATCATTCCAAGGTGGAACCTGTGGTAATCCAGGGAACTGCCCAGTATTTTACGCCACCTGCTCCTGCGCAGCCTCCTGTAAAGCAGAAGGAGAACAATAACCAGGCCATAAAAAATCAAATCTCCGAGCAGGGGGTACCGGTGCATATAACCGTTTAATATTTCTGTATAATCCATATTTTATTCATTCCCGCTGCCGGAACCGGATGTTGCCTTTTTAAGTTTTTCAAGCGCCTGCTTCACTGCCTCATCTGATTCAAACATACGCACTTTGTACATGGCGTCGCCAAGCCTGAGTGCCAGAGCCCTGATAAGTTCAACCTCACTCCTGAGCTCGGCAGGGGGGGATTCGGTAAAATTCCTTAGCTCCGGGTACTTTTTGTCAAGGCGACCTAGTTCAATGTTAAGTGTCTGCAGGCTGTCGGCAAGTTCATTGACAGCATCGGCTATCCTGACAGGATCATCTGTCGATTCAACCCTGAAGATAAATTCCTCATGCAGCTTTATAAGCTTTGAGAGCACAACCTTCACGTCACCGTATCGCTTTCCCGCATTGTCCTTTTCGCTGTAAAATACCCTGGCACCCTCTGCCGGAAGAAGTTTGCCGGCCTTGTCCCTGGCATATGTACACCTGATAAGCCATCCCTCGGATTTTTTTACTGTTAAAAGAATGCGTTCTTTGCCAGAAAGGGCAAAGAGCACGCTGCCCGGCGATGCTGTAGCAAGGGCACTTTCAGAATCAGCCGCAATAATTACCTCGCAGCGTGCGCTGCTGACAAATTCAATGCTGCCGACAGGAATGTCGTCGCCTGCGCTGCCGGAGTATACAGGCAACGCGGCAAGTATAAGTAATATAATTGCTGCGCATTTAGTCTTTTTCATGGGCTGCCCCTGTACCGGCCTGCGAACAGACCTGCTGCAAATCTGATCATGTTAAATGCGGGTCAGGTCTGGCTTTATTAATACATATTTTTTATGCCGACAGGATGCATTAAACCGGCTGACCTAAAAATCCCCGCAGTGCTATACTCCATCCTGCATATAAATGTTCTGCTTTATGCCGGCTTTTTTCATGTAGTCCAGCTTGTTGAGCGCGTCCACAAAAGAGACTATGCCCGCGACAGATATGTCAATACTCATGCCGTTTCCAAAAACCTTCAGCATGCTGCCGTTATACTCCTCCTCAACTGTGACCGAAACCTCACAGAGGGCATCTGAACCGCCTGTAATGGCAACAAGATTGAACGCCTTGATATTGGCCTTTGTACCGGTTATCTTCTTAACCGCCTTAACGCCCGCATCAACTCCGCCGTTGCCGTGGGCCACCTCAAGCAGTACCTCTTTATTATTCTCATTGTCCTTCAGTGTCACCACAGCCATGGGTGGAGAAAACATGCCTGTTGATATCTGCACGTTATCAACGGCGTACCTCCACTTGTGCTCCTTCCGGTGAAGCACCTC
Organism: uncultured Leptospirales bacterium; assembly: GCA_964440335.1. Lineage (GTDB taxonomy): Bacteria > Spirochaetota > UBA4802 > UBA4802 > UBA5550 > JAAYBQ01. The sequence continues at coordinate 3,665 of CAYTSF010000048.1, read as the reverse complement.
GCCCAGGATGGCAACGAGGTCCTCGTCATATATCTCCTTCTTGCGGTCAGCGATGCACTTGAACTTCGTGAAGAACGCGTCAAGTTCATCCTGCTTGAGTTCGTACCCCAGGTCCTGGAGCCTGGTGAGCACCGCGTGCCTGCCGGAGTGCTTGCCCAGTACAAGTTTTGACCTTGTTATGCCGATGTCCTCGGGGCGCATTATCTCGTAGGTCATTGCGTGCTTCAGCACACCGTCCTGGTGAATACCCGACTCATGGGCAAAGGCGTTGTCGCCCACTATGGCCTTGTTAGGCTGCACAGATACACCGGTTATGTTTACCAGCAGTTTGCTTGTGGGCATTATCTGCTGGGTATTGATATCGGTGTGGACCTTCATCAGGTCGCTCCTGGTCTTCAGGGCCATGACCACCTCTTCCATAGCCGTGTTGCCTGCACGCTCGCCGATACCGTTTACGGTGCACTCAACCTGACGCGCGCCTGCCGCTATTGCCGCGATGGCATTTGCAGTGGCAAGTCCCAGGTCATTGTGACAGTGGACTGATATGACAGCATCCCGGATGTTCTTAACGTTTTCAAACAGGTACCTGATCAGGTCATTAAACTCATGGGGCACGGTGTAGCCCACAGTATCGGGGACGTTAATGGTTTTCGCACCTGCCTCGATTACAGCCTGTACCATCTCCGCAAGGTATTTCCTGTCGCTGCGCGTCGCGTCCATGGGCGAAAATTCAACATTCGGCGTGAAGGTCGATGCAAATTTCACTGCGTCCACGGCCTGCCGCAGCACCTCCTCCCTGGTCTTCTTCAACTGGTACTCTATGTGTATGTCAGAGCTGGAGATAAATGTGTGTATCCTGGGACTGACCGCTTTCTCAAGGGCCCTGGCCGCAGCCTCAATGTCTTTCCGGTTTGCCCTGGCCAGTCCCGCGACCTGTGCCCTCTTAACCTTCTGCGCGATGAGCTGCACAGCCTCAAAGTCACCATCGGATATTACTGGAAAGCCTGCTTCAATTATATCAACCCCCAGTTTCTCAAGCTGCTCGGCAAAGATCAGCTTCTCCTCTATATTCATACTGAAACCGGGTGACTGTTCACCATCTCTCAGTGTCGTATCAAAAATAAATATTTTATCTGTACTCATATTGTTCTCCAAGTTTTATATTCTTCCGGGGCGTATCCGTGTTATGGGCAGCCCCCGGCTGACATTACAGACGCACAACCGCGACAATTGCCGGCCACCCCCTTGGGGGTTATCAGCTTTTCCCTCTCCGGGAAACATGGGATTCAGCTAAGCCTGTACGGGAAGATCATTCCCTGCACCTCCGGTCATACCGTAAAATAAAAAGGCCGTCACTTCTGTTTCGTGACGGCCTTTGCAGTTTGCCTATTTATCAAGACATCACGAAACCGTGCCAGCTTTTAGCAGGCCGAGTAATAATAGAGCGAGGAGTGATGTCAGTTGTTGTTTAATCATTTTTTAACTCTATAATCAATAAAATTCAACATATAATATTGTCAATAAAATTTTTCAATGTTAATTCCTTAACATATAATTTAGCGTGAAAATGAAACACTTCGCCGCAAGCGGAAAAGCAATTTTACTATTTATAAGTTCAGGAATTCCTGCTGAAATTCTTTGTATTTATGCAGCGGGACCCCTTTTACAGAATACCCTCAGTTATTTTGACATCTTTCCCCTGATCCAGAGATATAATCCAGGCAGATATGCCCCCAGGAGGATAAGCACAAAACCGAAACCAGTCTCGCCGGTAAATACAATACTGGACTGTGGAGCCTTGGCGATAGCTATATTCTTAATTGTTGCATTAATAGTCATATACCACCCGAAACTAATTAACCCGAGCCCCACCAGATATGGAATAAAAGCAGCTTTAATATTATCTAACATTTCAATTCTCCTGTGGATATAATTGATTGTAATATAATCCATGATATCTCTTCTGCAAGGAATTTTTTGTTTTTCAGGTCACTTTCTGCAGGCCCTGTGAATATAAACAAATTTTTTCATCGCTGTAAAATTGTAATATTATATTTAGTAGGCACCGCTAATTTTATCCGTGCCCTTAGGGGAACACCATGCGCGGCGCCCTGATCTTTTTGTTGTTGTCACTGCTGCATAATGCGAAATGACCGGATTCAGGGGCTTGGGCCGGGTTACATACATGTTATACCGGCAGGTATTATCCCCCTGTAAAATTATAAAGTAAAGGTGGACAGATGAAAAATATACTGGATATGCTGAGGATACTGTTTATTGCCGCATGCGGTATGCTGAACTTCATCTACCTGATGGTATGTCCCGCTCTGGTCTTTGCGTTTCTCTTTGACAAAAACAACTCCCTGCACCGCGATGCGTTTAACTACCTCAGGGACTACCTGGCCGCACCGGCACCCGCAGAGGGGATCATTGCGGCATCAATCGATCCCCTTCTCATGATACCGCTCTACCTTCTGCTTGTCATAACCATTTTAGGAACAGTCATCATATACATTTCTTTTCTCATGGACATTCCGCCCATGATAGCCAGGTTCTACATGAACGTCCTTGACGAATACCTCTTCATTGACCGCAAAAAAACCATACTTTTTTTCATAACCATTGTGCTGCCCGTAACCTATACCCTGATAATGTTTTTCATAAACCCAGGGTCAATCGGTTACGACCTTATGCATGGAATGATCCTTGCATGCATAAGCAACACCGGCGTAGTGCTTCTGCTTTTCGGAATAAAGATCTTCAAAGAAAAACCTGACCCCGGAGAAAAGCATTACATTCTACTGCGGATATTCGGCATATACCTTGGGATCATTCTCATACCGGCAGTACTGATAATGTTCGCCGGACCCTATCTTGCGTATTTCCACCTGGAGACAGACAAACTTCGCATCGGCCTTTTTCATGTTGTCCTGATCTACGCGGTCTATTCAAACTATAAATTCTACAGCAGCAATTTTAATGAGCTGCTCAACGAATGGGAACCTGGCAGCGGCAGTGATTGAATACCAACAGTTCATGAGATTTTCAGCGTGGACATCCCCGAAGGAGAGGGCAGCAACAGGTCAGAGTTTGTCGAATTTTGCGGCGAAGAATGTCTTGTAGATGCGCAGCCCCAGCTTGTTCTGCTGTTCAATGATCTCCTTCAATATTTCGGGCGTGGTAAGGGGATTGATGGTTATTGCCCTGAGTATTACGCAGTTCTGGTAATAGTAGTGCGGTATGTCTATCATTGTCCTTGAAACGAAGCTTTCATCCTCCTCGCGGATGGCCTTGTGCAGTTCTATGTTCAGGTCATTGAGCAGAAGGTTTATGTTTTCGATACGCTTCAGGTATTCCATCTTCGCAATGTTGATCTTCGGGTCACTTGAGTCCTCATCCTGAATTTTCAGCATGAGCCGGCCAAGCCTCTCCTGGATTGCTTTTGGCACAAACCTGTAATTGAATATAAACAGTTCGGGCTGGTTCATGGCCTCGAAGTTGCAGTGCATCTCAACAAGCCCGCGCAGCACCGAGGTCAGCTCAAAGGCGTGCTCGAAGATAAGACTGAATCCCGTCTTGCCGAAAATTTTGATTGTTGCCCAGGGCTTGAGCGATGCAAATGGCCTTGACCCCTCAACGGAGAAACGTCCCAGGTCTACAGAGTC
>CAYTSF010000047.1:19460-21514 GCA_964440335.1 uncultured Leptospirales bacterium | reverse complement strand
ACTCCGTAAAAGGGGATTGCGTTCTTGTAGTCCCCCTCTCCCAGCATCTCCTCTTTTTTTATGCCGGTCATCCTCTCCATGGCCCTGTTCCAGGCGATGATTCTGTGGTCGTTGTCGATGACAAGCGTGGCATCCGGGAGGAAGTCTATTATATCATTGAGCCTTCGGTTCATGCCGGTCATAATTTCCCTTGTATTGCATCTCTCTATGTATGCGCTCATCATGTCTGCCCCTGCCTCCAGCAGGATGATGTCTTCGTTGCTCCACCTGTTGCGCCTCAATGTATCCTCGAATCCCAGGCAGCCCCACCACCGGCCGTTTACCATGATTGGAATTATGAGTGTCAGAATTTTTGCGTTGCCCTCAATGTTGGAAGAGTCCAACGGCTGCATGCTGTCAATAAAACCGTTGAATATCATGCCGCGGGAGAGGTTGTCCAGCATCCCTGCGGGAAGTCTGCTGTAGGCTGTCTCCGCTGATGGCGCGTTGCCGGCCTGCAGTGCCGAACCTTCGGGGTAAACCTCGTTTTTGATGCGCATGCACAGGCCCAGTGCCCGGTCTTCAAAGTTTTCAGAAAGGTATATGTGGCATGATCCAGAGGCACGGAGCAGGTGCTTCAGGGAGTTTTCAATTGAGTTTTCCGAATCGGTCAGCAAAGCCTTGGATGCGGCTGCTATATGCGCTTCATATTTAAGCCGGGAAGAGAGCTTCTCCTCCGACCTCTTGCGTACAGTAATATCCCTTATGGTTGCCAGCACAGCGTCACTTCCATACCAGCTTATACGCGCCAGGGCAACCTCCACGTCGAAGGGGATGCCGCGTGCGGGCCTGAGCGCCTTCCATTCGATTATCCTGTCATTGCCGGATAACACATCCTCCCATATTGACCTGATGGCCTGGTTGATCTCGGCTGATGACAGGTCATGCAGGCGCATGGCAAGTACCGTTTCGCGGCTTATTTCGTACATTTTCAGCATCTGGTTATTTACATCGATGATCTGTCCTGAAAGGTCACATATAATGATCGCTTCGTTTACGCGGTTGAAAATTGTCCTCAGGTTCTGTTCGGATTCTTTTAAACCGGTTACGGATTTCCTGTTTCCTGTTACGTCGTTCCCCACGCAGAGTATATATACAAGGTTGCCGGACTGGTCATATACAGGCTGGTTGGTCCATGATATCCATGCACGGGTACCGTCTTTCCTGATATTTTCGTTTTCATTGTTCTGGTACGACAGTGGCGAGCGGGTGATTTCGTTTATCATATCGGCCATGTCTCTGCCTGAAGAATCATGTTCAGGTACTATCGTGCCTACGGTGTTGCGGCCGGTGAGCTCGTCCCGCGTGTACCCGAAAAAGTTTTCGCCATAGTCGTTGATAAAGAGTATGTTGCCGTGCATGTCCATCTTCAGTAATATGCTGCTGACCGATTCCACCAGTTCGCGATACTGCTTTTCACTTTCCTGCAGCCTGACGTATTGTTCATGTTTCTGAATGGTGGTTTCAATTGCTATATGCAGGTGCGGATCTGTAAAGGGTTTCAGCAGGTAGGCGTAGTGGGGTATGGGGGCAACCTCCCGTATCAGTTTATCATTGCTGTAATCTGTAAGAAAGAGGAATGGTACACTGTTGCTGCTGATAAATGCCCCTGCAATTTCAATCCCGGACAATTCTTCACCCGGACCTGTGTCAACAAGGACAATCGCGGGGCTCTGCTCTTTAATGTGAATTACTGCCTCATGAATAGTGCATGCGCGGACTGCGCTAAATGATGATTTTTCCAGCATCCGGATAATTGAAGCTGAGCCGGCGTTATCAGATGCAATGACCAGAATATTTCTATGCATGACAGGTTTACCATTAATAATAAACATTCATTCCGGTGAAATGTAAACAAAATATTGGCGTGATGATGAATATATGATATGTTGCAGGTTTAACCTGGTTCCGGCTGAAATATGCATGAACAACCCGCACTGCATCCATAAATAATAGCTTGACCTTCACCTGCTCCATTGTAAATTTTCCTGGCGTGATGATAGTATATGCGCAGA
>CAYTSF010000047.1:15184-19360 GCA_964440335.1 uncultured Leptospirales bacterium | reverse complement strand
CAGGAGGGCTTTGTTGTCATCGATTCAGAATACAGCGCCGGTACCGGTTTCGCAACTGAAGAGGAGGACAGGGAGTTCGATGAAACTGCGTTAAATGCCAGGCACATGTTGAGGGTGGGGGATTTGTACCTTCCGGGTGTAACTTCATGGCCCGAGGCTGTGGAGTACAACTACTTCAGCGGCAACCATGAGCTGCGGTTCCTGCTGAATAATCCGATAAAATATATAACAGAGGTTATCCGGAAAATGCCTGTGCAGCTTGGTCTCTTCACGCAGGATGATATAATACTTCTTGTGTATAAATTCACCGATTACAAAAAGCAGATGATACCGGTTCACGGGTATTCACCCTTTTCAATTCACCTTGTGCCTGATAACATGCGTACAGTACCGCAGCTTCCGTCTGACACCGCACATGAAGAGCAGCTGCGCATCCACCTTGTTGATGCCTCTACCGGTATTCTCAGGGCTGCCCGGACCGTCAGCTTTTCAAATGATTTCTCAGTGGCGCTCTGTTCAGCCATAATTGACCAGGGAGGAAGACCATTGCCGGCAGATTACAATGAGCGGCTTCAGAGGATCGACAGCGTTTATCCTGACACCGAAAGCCTCATGAACCAGTGCAAAGTCCGTTGTACCGGTTAGGGTGCGCAAGGCATGGGCTGTAAAAATTGCAGCCGCAGTCTCGCCCTGCATCTTTTTTTGCAGGAATGTATTTGACAATGTCAGGGCCTGAGGATATCAATGAACGAGTCGTTACTCATTCAGGTTCCACAACAATAAACGACCCTGTCTGACAGGCGGTGTTCGTAAATACCGGATTCCCGCTTTATTGGAGATGCCAATAGGTACATGAGAGAGATGTGATGGAATTTGTAAAAGAAAACATGCCCATACCTGATGGGATCATTGAAATCTGGCAGCGCATAGTTGATTCAGTGGCAATCTTTCTTTCTGTCCCCGGCGTAATGATCAACCGCATGGAACCGCCTGATCTTGAAGTTTTTCTGTCAAACCGCAGCTCTGCAAGCCCTTTTCCTTCCGGTACACGAATGCAGATGGATGGCCTCTACTGTACCGATGTTGCGCTCCGGCGGCAAAAACTCCAGGTCAATGATGCCTGCTTGGATGATTACTGGTCTGACACTCCCTCAGCGAAAGCGGGCATTATGGCCTATCTCGGGGTCCCCCTGTTCTGGCCTGACGGAGAGGTTTTCGGGACCCTCTGTGCTGTCGATACTGATAAAAAAGAATGGGGTGATACCGCCGCAAACCTGCTGCAGACCCTGAAAGACGCAATCGAGTCACACCTGGTACTTGTAATATCCAAAAAGGACCTTGACGCGAAGAAAAGTGAACTTGAGCTCGCGCTTAACAAAGTACTGACCCTTCATGGATTTTCCCCTGTTTCACCCCGTAAAGAATAAAACATTCATATTTAAAATTTTACAATAAAATTAATTCTTGATTCCCAATATGGAGGATGGTTCAATGCTCATGGGGGTCCCGTAATTCTCCCGGCACAGGGCCTTCATGATACTGCTTCACACAGGATGTGAACAAGCGAGGTGCAGAGCGATGCAAAAGAAGATACTGATGGTATATCCCCAATACCCTTCAACATACTGGAGCCTGGAACATACACTTAAAATTGTTAACAAGAAATCTCTGACACCTCCCCTTGGGCTTATGACCATAGCTGCCATGCTCCCCGGGGATTATGACATAAAACTTGTTGATATGAATGTATCAATGCTCGCTGACGAAGATATACTCCACGCAGACATGGTGTTCATTTCTGCAATGATTGTACAGAAAGAATCCTTCAGGGAAGTCGTTGCAAGGTGTAAAAGGCTCAACAGGCCGGTTGCTGCAGGCGGACCCTATCCCACATCGTCATACGCATCGATCGAAGGCGTGGACCATTTTATACTCGGCGAGGGTGAGGGCCTTATCCCGCTTTTTATAAGGGACTTAGAAAGCGGCACACCTGAAAGGATATACAGCTCAGAAACAAGGCCCGACATAAAGGGTTCGCCCGTCCCCAGGTTTGATCTTGTAAACGCTGAGGATTACGGCTCAATGCCGGTTCAGTTTTCCAGGGGATGCCCGTTCTCATGCGAGTTCTGCGATATCATTGAACTGTTCGGCCGTAATCCCAGGCTCAAATCCGTGGAGCAGTTTATGACAGAGCTTGAGGCTGTCTATAACACAGGGTTCAGGGGGCTGGTCAACATTGTCGATGATAACTTCATCGGCAACAGGAGTGAGGTACTCAGGCTCCTGGGGGCAATAAGCAGGTGGCAGGCAGAGAGGTCATATCCTTTTACCTTTGTAACAGAGGCGAGCATCAACCTTGCTGCTGAAACCGGGATACTTGATCTCATGGTGGAATGTGCCTTTACCAGGGTATTCATCGGCATAGAAACACCCGATGAAAAGACCCTGGCATCCGCGGGCAAGCAGCAGAACGTGAAACACAATATCCTTGAAAGTGTTAAAATCATACAGTCAAAAGGGATCGAGGTTATTGCCGGATTCATAGTCGGTTTCGATACGGATACCGTGGACATATTCGACAGGCAGATAGACTTCATACAGGCTGCGGGCATACCCGTTGCCATGGTGGGGATTATGCTTGCGCTCCCCGGCACTCAGCTCTACAGGAGGCTCGAAAAAGAGGGGAGGATACTCTGCGAGACAAGCGGCAACAACACCAACATGCTCGACCTGAACTTTGTCCCTGTCATGGATAAAGAAAAAATTTTTGCGGGATACAAAAGAGTGCTTGGGACTATATATTCACCGAGGAAATATTTTGAACGCTCACTGACCCTTGTGTCAAGGATACCTGACAGCGTGTATAAAAAGAGGCCACTCAGGATGGCTGACCTGAAGGCATTCATCAAATCATTTATCATACAGAGCTTTTCAACATACGGTTTCAGGTACCTGCATTTCCTTGCTAAATCACTGATGATTAATCGCCGGAATTTTGCCCTGGCCGTGATCCTTGCCGTAAACGGGCACCATTTTTTTAAAATTACCGCAAAGACTCTGAAGTACGCAGTACCGGGGCGCGATATTAGAGGTGCTTCAGAAGCCGCCCTGCCAGGGAGCTATGAATTACAGGGTGAGAACCTTATCATTTAAATTGCACTATTTGCAGCCTGAAGTTTCTCAACAGGTCAATTATTCTGCTTGATATTTAAGTTATATTCAGACTATAATCCAAACAGGCTTTTTGTATGCGGTGCTTTCATGCAATTGTTGATGTTCCATGCTGCTTATGTGGCAGCGGATTTGTGTCCCTGAATTCTGCGGAGATATGGATGAAATTCAAGAATCGACTGCTGATGATTACAATCCTTCTTCTGGTGATTATATCCCCTTTTGCCGGCTATTCCGGCCCGCAGTTAACCACCCTCGAAAATGGCAGGAGCCACTACAAGCTCGGCCGCAGCCTCTACATCATGGAGGACAAAACCGGAAAGATCAGCATTGAAAATATTTTAAGGCATGAATGTGACGACCGCTTCGTTCTTAGCAATACTGATGCCCCCAATTACGGGTTTACCCCATCGACATTCTGGTCCAGGTTTGTCATAAACAATCCGGGGGACTCTCCTGTTGAAATGTTCCTTGAAGTGGCTTATCCTGTTCTTGATTTTATTGAATTATATGTACCAGGCACCGGTGACGGGTACCAGGTAAAGAGGGCAGGCTATGATTTCGTTTTTTCCAACAGGGAGCTGGACTATAGAAATATCGTTTTTAAAATACGCATAAATCCAGGTGACAACCGGTACTATTTAAAAATCAGGTCCACCGGTACAGTTACCTTCCCATTAATCCTGCAGACGCCGGCATATCTCGTCGAAACCAGTACTATCGATTATCTCGTACTGGGCATGTACTATGGAATACTCTTTGTGATGATCCTGTACAACCTCTTTGTTTACATTTCGGTACGCGACAGAAGCTATCTGTATTACATAAGCTATATTACATCCTTCATGATTTTTTCGTTTTCACTCAACGGTATGGGCTTCCAGAATTTCTGGACCGAAAGTATCTGGTGGCAGAAGATCAGTATCCCATTTCTGATCTTTGTGGGGATCTTCACCATCGGGTTCTTTGTTCGTTCGTTCCTCGACCTGAAAAAATTCTCTGTTG
>CAYTSF010000047.1:12883-15084 GCA_964440335.1 uncultured Leptospirales bacterium | reverse complement strand
AATCTTTTTACCCAGTACGCAATGCAGGCCGGTTCAGCCCTGGAATGCGTACTGCTTTCATTTGCCCTGGGAGACAGGATCAATATACTGAAGGAGGAGAAGGATGCTGCACAGCTCAGGACTATCGAGATACAGAAGAGCGCCACTGAGACCCTTGAGCGGAAAGTGGCTGAACGCACACTGGAGCTGAACAGGGCCAATGAAGACCTGAAGGAGCTTGATAAACTCAAGTCCAGTTTCTTCGCAAACATTTCCCATGAGATCCGCACGCCGCTTACACTGATACTCTCCCCGGTTGAATCGGTTCTGCAGGGGGATTATGGCCACGCGGTTGACAACAGGTTTTTTGAGAACGTGCAGAGGAATGCCATAAAGCTGCTCAAACTCATAAATAACCTGCTCGATTTTTCCAAGATTGAGGCAGGCAGCATGAACATGAAAATCCAGGAGGTCGATATTGTCATCTTTATCAGGAATTACATCAGTTCCATCCATTCGGCCGCTGAATCAAAAGGGATAGCCCTGGATTTTATTTCTTCAAGCGGTTCTCTCCCCATTTACATTGATATTGAAAAGATGGACAAAATTGTGATGAACCTCTTTTCAAATGCCCTTAAATTTACCGATAAAGGGGGGCGCATTAAAGTTACGGTGAGGGATGATGACAGGAACTGCTGTATAGTTTTTGAAGATTCGGGCATCGGCATCCCCCCTGATAAGTTCGAATCTATTTTTGACCGCTTCTCCCAGGTTGATGCGGGATCTACAAGAAAGTATGAGGGTACAGGCATAGGGCTGGCCCTTGTAAAGGAATTCGTTGAAATGCATGACGGAACAATATCGGTAACCAGCAGGTTTATTGATAATTGCCCCACAGACCACGGCACCACTTTTATCGTCACAATACCAAAAGGTAAAGAGCACTTCGGGGACAGCGATAATCTGCGTTTTGTCGAGAGTGCCGAACTTGAGGATTCGGTATCTGATTACCGTTTTACCGGCATGCGCGAAATGACCGAACTGAAACGCGATATGGGGGACGTGCATTCTGCACAGGGGAATATCCATGATTATGGTAATGATATTCTTGTGGTGGAGGACAATCCCGACATGCAGAATTTTATTACGTTCCTCCTTCAGAAATACTACAATGTCCATATAGCCGAGAACGGCGAGGAGGGATATAAAAAAGCTGCCGCGCTTAAACCCGCGCTGATCGTGTCTGATGTCATGATGCCTGTAATGAACGGCTACGAGATGACCCAAAAAATCAAGGAGGACAAATACCTCAGGCGGACTCCGGTCATTATGCTCACTGCTAAATCTGAAATATCCAGTAAAATTGAAGGGATCGAGTACGGTGCCGATGACTACCTGACAAAGCCATTTAACTCCAAGGAGCTCCTGACACGCATAAGGATGCTCCTGAAGACGCGTAACTACGAGTATGCCATTGAAAAGCGGAACCGTGAAATCGAAGAGGACCTGAAAATAGCACGCCTCATACAGCACAGGCTTCTCCCCCAGAATATCCCGCACATTGAAGGCTACAATTTTAACTCCACCTACATACCAATGGACAAGGTGGGAGGGGACTTCTATGATTTCAGGGAGAACGGCAACAACATAGAAATATTCATTGCAGATGTTTCCGGACACGGCCTTGTATCCGCCTTTATATCCATGATCGCCAAAATGGCTTTTGACAGCATATACATCAGGAATTCCTGCACCCACGTGCTGTACCAGCTGAACGATATACTTTGCAATTCCACCGTGAATTCAAATTACATGACGACCTTTTTCTGCCTCATAGACAGGGAGACAAACCGTATGAAATACTCAAACGCAGGGCACCTGTCACCCGTTGTTTACAGAAGGGATACCGACGAGTTCTTTGAACTCAAGGCCAGGGGCAAACCTCTTGGCTGGTTTGCTGACCTGGAGCTTGTTGAAGAGGAGATCCAGCTTTTACAGGGAGACAGGGTGATTTTTTACACTGACGGGATTACAGAGTGCGCGGACAGCAACAACCTGTTTTTTGAAGAGGAGAGGCTCAAAGACTTCATCCGCAGAAAATCACACCTGGAACCGGAGTATTTTTCAGGCGAACTGATCGATGAGCTGAAATCCTTCTGCAACAATGCCAGGTTCAATGACGACCTCTGCCTGCTTGTGTTCGACGTCTGCCGGTAGGCCGG
>CAYTSF010000047.1:0-12783 GCA_964440335.1 uncultured Leptospirales bacterium | reverse complement strand
CCAGGTTCAATGACGACCTCTGCCTGCTTGTGTTCGACGTCTGCCGGTAGGCCGGGCAGCATGGATGAAACTGAGACCGGGTTTTTTTTCCGGTTATCATCCTTGACAGAACCAGGCCGGGGTCACATTTAATAGTGAATCTGCATTTAGTAGTGTGAGATTATGTTTTGCGGATGGTGCTATGCCTGCGACGCTTTTTACTGTTTTTATCACTTCATTTTTGCTCGCCCTGTCCGGTGCCATGATGCCCGGGCCTCTGCTGACGGCCACAATCACTGAAAGCTCAAAGCGCGGATTCATTGCCGGGCCCCTGATGATTACAGGGCATGCATTGCTGGAGGTTGTTCTTGTCGCTGCGATCCTCCTGGGGCTGGCGCCTTTCTTCCGGCTGCCGGTTGTCTTCGTTGTAATCGCACTGGCCGGAGCTGTAATACTGCTGTGGATGGCATACGGCATGTTCAGGTCGCTCTCTTCGTTAAGTCTTTCATTGAAGGGAGAGGGCCCCGGGCTGAAAAATCCTGTGGTCAGCGGTATATTGATGAGCCTTGCCAACCCGTACTGGATTATATGGTGGGCAACGGCGGGCATGGGGTACATCCTTTATTCATGGAGGTTCGGCCTGCGGGGGGTTGTGTTCTTCTTCGCAGGGCATATCATGGCTGACCTGGTCTGGTACTCGTTTATATCAGGAGCAGTTGCCGGTGGAAGGCGCTTTATTACTGACAGGGTTTACCGTGGAGTGATGGCTCTCCTGGCATCCTGCCTCGTTGTTTTTGCCGGCTATTATGCTTATGAGGGATTTAAAAAACTCCTGTCAATAACAGGATAATGTCCGATAATTATTCATGAGGGACGGCTGCCCGATCAGCACGCTTGCCGGTCCTGAAATAATTATCTGCCCGGAGAAAATATAATGTTTGACCTCTGGTCAGGGCATATATCATCTATTCTTCTGATTAATCTTGTGAGGGCTTTTTCATGAATATGAAATCAACGGGTTTTACCCTTTTACTGCTTATGGTTCTTTTACCAGGAGCCATGACTGCAACCGGAGTTGCATGGACCCCGTCATCGGCTGATGAGATAGGCCAGGGCCTTTTCAATTTCGACAGGGACGCCGCGATGAACGTGTGCAACAAGCTCTACGGGGAGATGTTCTTCGCTGATGATTTCTTCAGCAGAAACCATATAGTGGCCTATTATGGCCACCCGCGCTCCAGGATAATGGGCATCGTGGGGCGTCATTCCATTGGCGAGCTCGGGCCAATGCTGAGGCAGACCGCCGCCTCCTATGACCGCATCAACGGGGAGAAGGGGGTTGTACCCGCCATATACCTCATATATGGCACGTGCCAGCCTGGAGGCGAGATCAACAGGATCGATAAAAAGCTCCTGGATAAATACCTTGAATACACGCTCCTGAACGGCATGCTTCTCTATCTTGACCACCAGCTGGGCAAATACAGCATGGAGGAGGCCATGAACGAGCTGCTCCCTTACCTGAAATACCCCAATGTTCACCTGGCCTTTGATCCTGAATGGCACACAACAAGGCCCATGCGTGAGATCGGGTCAGTCACTGCTGCCGAAGTCAATTCCGCCCAGAAGCAGATGCGGGATTACATGCTCGCCAATGGCATTAAGGGCAAGAGGCACCTTGTGTTTCACCAGTTCAACAACAAGATGCTCCGCAATAAAGAAAAGGTCACTGCAACCTTCGACCCCGTGGTACTGGTGCATGCAACGTCTGGCTGGGGCCCTCCATTCAACAAGATGAGCACGCACGACCGGAACGCGCTCACTGTAAATATCCCTGAAAAAGGGTTCAAGCTCTGGTTTTACTATTCGAGTAAAAAGGGGGTGCATTTTGACAACCCGCTCATGCGGCCCGAACAGGTGCTTGCCCTCCGGCCCGAACCGGGGATAATCATTTACCAGTAAGCTTAGCTTCGCGCAACTGGAGCCCCAATGAATCCGGCAGACCACTCCATACTGGATTATACCATATCCGGCCATGACCTGCACCTGAACAATCCCTATATCAGAAAGCTGAAGAAGGTCATTGATGAAAACAGCCACCTGGGCAGGGAGGGACTTGCGTCCCTGCTGCTTTCGCTGCGTGATGAATTTGTTTCTGACTACTGTTTTACAATCCCCTGTTACGATATACTGAAAAAAGTTGCCGCGTATTCACCCATAGTTGAGATCGGAGCCGGCAGCGGTTACTGGGCCAGGTGCATGGGCGAAATGGGGGCCGATGTTGTTGCCTATGACAGGTTCCCTCCAGGCGAGCAGAGCCCCTGGGACTGGTACAAAGGGAACTCTTGGTTCGATGATACATGGTGCCATATAACCGGCGGCGATGAATTCTCAGCCGCGCACCATCCTGACCGGGCACTCTTCATGGCATGGCCCATTCCCATGAACCCCATGGCCTACAATGCACTCAATGTCTATAAGAACGCCGGAGGCAGGACGCTCATCTATATCGGTGACCCTCACCCTGCATCATCGGGCGATGAACATTTTTACGACCTGCTCTACAGGCACAGGGAGATCGAAAGGTTTGACCTTTTCGGCTGGCCCGGCATAAATGAAAAGCTGCTGGTGTACTCCCTGGTTTAGAACTGACGCGGGGAATTCTCTTCAGCGGTTCATGTCGCGCAAAATTATTTCAGCGCCTTTTTTTTCTTGACCGGGATTCAATGTCCGCTCATGCTGCAGGTGCTGGGGTGGTTCCTGAAAGAGCCTGAGATTATACCCATTGAACCTGATCCGGGTAATGCCGGCGAAGGGAGTGCAAAGTAAATCTCTTCTGTTTTCAGTTCACCCTCAATTTATAAGTTGAGGTGATATCCATGAATATTTATTCCTTTCTTGAGCAGGTACGTGCTTCGCAGCCGCTTGTTCACCATCTTACAAACTGGGTAACGATCTATGACTGCGCGCAGGTGGTCAAGTCATTCGGCGCGTCGCCTGTAATGGCCCACGCAGTTGAGGAGTCCGCTGACATGGCCTCGCTCGCGTCATCTCTTGTGCTGAACATCGGCACGCTCACTCCTGAATTTGTTGAGAGCATGAAGTCCGCAGTGCTGGCCGCAAACCGCAAGGGGATACCGGTGGTGCTGGACGTCTGCGGCGCTGGAGCAACAAGTCTCAGGGATGAGATGTGTTTTGACATCCTTGATAATACTTCCATAAATATCATCAAGGGCAACGCCTCGGAGGTGGCGCGCATTGCCGGCCGCGATGTGCAGACAAAGGGCGTAGACTCCGGCAGCGTAGACGGCAGCATGGTTGA
The DNA here is from genome assembly GCA_964440335.1 of uncultured Leptospirales bacterium. GTDB lineage: Bacteria > Spirochaetota > UBA4802 > UBA4802 > UBA5550 > JAAYBQ01. The sequence continues at coordinate 9,482 of CAYTSF010000047.1, read as the reverse complement.
ACTGGCATCAGGCCTCGCTTCGGTGCGGGGGTGCGCCGTCGTTGTGACCGGTAAGGATGACGTTGTTTCTGACGGCAGGCGCTGCCTGGTGGTGAGCAACGGCCATGAGATGATGTCGCGCGTTGTTGGGACAGGCTGCATGGCTGCCTCGGTCATAGGTACCTTCGCGGGTGCTGTGCGCGGGAACCTTGTGGAGGCAGCGGCCGCGGGGCTCTGCTGCTTCGAGGTGGCGGCTGAGATCGCGGTACAGAAAGCAGGCGGGCCCGGCACTTTTACCGGCTGCCTCTTCGACGCGATCTATTCACTTGACAGGGATGGCATCGAAAGGTTGATGAAGGTTTCGGAATGCGCGGCTACTATTTCATAACAGATTCAGGGCTCTCTGTCGCGGGGAATGCCGCGGATGTGGCTTGCGCCATTTCATGCGGTGTGGAGGTTGTGCAGTACAGGGAGAAGTCAATGGAGACTGGTGCGATGTTTCGCGAGGCCCTTGCGCTTTGCGAAATGTGCAGGGCAGGTCATGTGAAGTTCATCGTCAACGACCGTATTGACATTGCACTTGCAGTTGATGCTGACGGCGTGCACCTGGGCCAGGATGATATGCCTTACCATGCCGCACGCCGCATACTTGGCAGCGGCAGGATCATCGGCATCTCGGTACACACCGTTGAGCAGGCACTTGAAGCAGAAAGGGGAGGGGCCGATTACCTGGGCGCAGGGCCTGTTTATGCCACTGCCACAAAACATGACGCGGAAGCGCCCCATGGCCTGGGGCTTGTTCATGAAATTAAAAAGCACTGCCATGTACCTGTGGTGGCAATCGGCGGCATAGACCTTTCCAATGCCGCCCATGTTATCAGGGCAGGCGCAGACATGGTCTGCGCAATATCCGCTGTTGTAACCAGGGATAATGCCGCCGCTGAAATAAAAAAGTTCATGAGACTCTTCTGAATTTCAGTAGCCCAGTTTCCTCAGCTTGCTGCGCGAATCGGAAGCGCTTTTGTACATGATGTCATAAACTTTAAGCAGCTTCGCTGCCTCATCTTTGTCACCCCTCTGCGATGCCTCCAGGTATTCGCTGAATTTTTTCATGGCCATCATCTGGCTCGCAAGGGTGGTGACAAGTTCCTGCCTGGTGTCCCAGGTGGACTTCTCTGTTCCCTGGTTTATCTGGCCTGCCTTCATTATTGAGGACTGAAGCGCAAGGTACACATCATTTGTCCTGGCTATGGCCAGTTCCCACTGTGAGGACGCCGCGAGTTTTTTTATCGCTGTGATTTTCTCCATTATTTGTTTGTCATATTCCGATGCAAACTGCCTGATGGCCTTTTTGAATTCCGCCAGGTTAAATTGCGCAGTGTTCTGGCCTGAAGTGAGTTTCTGCGATTCCACCCTGCTGCCGCGGGTCAGCAGCTGCTGCATATACTCAAAGGACTTTTTGCTGAAGTCCATGGCGGACTTCCAGTTCTCTCTGTACGCCTGTACCCGGCTCTTCTCATCGGCAATTTTACCGTCCCGGGCAGCAACCAGTGAATCCGCCATATTCTGTGCGCCGCTTCGCAGCAGCGGGATCATTTCCATGTAACACTTTTTGATGTTGTCAATCTCCGGGTAACCCTTCACCTGTTTAATGCTCTGCGCGATTTTTTCGGCCTCGTCCAGTTTGCCTGGAAGGTAAGCGGCAGTTTCAATTGCCTCTTTGAACCTCTGGAAAACCCTGTGCTCGTAGGCCCATCCCCATACATCATAGAATGCATTGAATGCCTCGATGGTTTTTTCGATGGTCTTAATCTCTGCCTGCGCCAGGTCCCAGCCCTTTGCGTCCAGGTATCCGCTGCTGTTTTCAGCCGGAAGCTCCTGGAATGCGCTGCCGCTATTGTTCGACTGGCTGGAAGGATTATCAGGTTTGCCGCATCCGGCAAGTGCGAGGAGAATAATGAAGAGGGGGATTAAAATTCCGCGCCCTTTTCTATGATGGATGTTCAATGCATGTGCGTGATTTGTCATTTCTTTTCTCCGGAAAGTTCATGTGTTGTTGAATGATGCCATATAATTCACGGGAGTATTCTTCATGGTGATGGTTAACCGGTCTTCACTGGATGAGGGACGTTTCATTGTGGCTCAGCGTGACATGTTTTCAGCAACATCTATGCAGTAATATACATGCCACACTGTTGCCCCGAGTTTATTTTGTAAAATAATCTACAGGTGCTTTACCGTACATTTTTTCGAATTTATCCTTAAAGGGACACATCGTACAAATGGATGTCATGGTACCTTTAAGGACAGCCTTCACCTTGTCCTCCATTTCAAGAAAATGCATATACCCTTTCTGATCGATCTTAAAGTTATTCATGTAATTGAATTTGCAGCTGAAACATTTTTCCGATTCTTTCTGTGTTTTAAAGCTTATGAATGCCATATTTTCCTCGCTGGTATTTTATAGTATTACATATTCAAATTAATCATAAATATTGAATACGGCAAGGTGTTAATGCATTTTATAATTGAAATCAGTATTTATTCCTTAACTTATTTCCGGTAAACAATGCTCTATTACGCCCGCCGCCTTCGGCGGCGGACGTATATAATTCATAATTTTACTCTGAAAACTAATTCAGGAATTATTACTGAATTGAAATTATACGTTTAATTGACATATCTTTTTAAAACATGGCAGCTGCAGTATAATCTGCTTTTTTCCGCTGCACGACAAATATGGAGGAATCTATGAACCCCAAACGAATAGTAAAACTGAGCAACATGATAGGCATAGTATCAATACTGCTGCTGGTATACTGGGTGTTTATCTTTGTGTCAATGGAGGTTTTCGGCTTCCGTGTCTTCAGGGAAAACCTTACACAGACATTCTACCTGAGCATTTTCGGTATCATATCGCTCATGGCCGGTGCGCTCATGATAAGCATAATGTTCAACCTCACGCGCATTGCGCAGAAGCATAACGATGACAGCGCAGTTGATGAAAAGAAGAGAGGGTGGATGAAGCCCGTCTTCATTGTCAGTTTCCCGGTTATTTTCGTTTTACTTTTTGCAGGCGACAGGCTCACCTCCGCAAAAAAGGAGAGGATGCTCGTTGAGTCTGCAAAATCTATTGTTGAGGGCCAGCAGGCAAACCTGAAACAGATGGCTGATTACAGGTTTACCAGGGAGTGGATCTCGCAGGTGCATGAAACCCTTCTACTCATGTCAAAGACCGACAGCAATTATAAAACGGTGCGTGTGATCGTGCAGGATAATGTAAAAGGCACAACACAGTATCTTGTTTTCGGGGCATATGATCCTGTGCAGTCAGTTATTGACAAGCCGCTCAATAAAACAGATTACCTCATGGATACAAAAATCGAGGAGCGCACATATCTCGGGGAGGTCTTCAGCAGTAAAAAGTGTACTACCAGGTTCAGTTCAAGTGACGGTGACTACGAGATGTTCTACCCTGTACTTGTGAATGACAGGATCATCATATTCTATTTTTCCGACAGCCAGCGTTACGGCAAGATAGGAAGCTGAACAATTCCATGCATTACGACAATTCGAGGCTGAAATATTATCCGGTCCTTCTTGCCGCGCTTTCGGCGGCCCTCTTCGGTATGGCCGCGCCCCTGGGTAAAATCCTCCTCAGGGATACGCATCCATTTCTCCTTGCGGGCCTCCTTTACCTTGGGGCCTCGGCAGGCCTGCTGCCGGTTGTGCTCGCCAGGGGTGAGCTCGGTTTTCTACTGCGCCTTGACAGCGCGAACCGTCTGCGGCTTTCAGGCGCGGTAATACTGGGCGGCATGGCAGGGCCGGTTCTGCTGCTCTCCGGTCTGCGCCTGGCATCCGCGTCGTCAGTCTCGCTCTGGCTGAACTTTGAGCTTATTGCTACAGCCGTGCTCGGCTTTCTTTTTTTCAGGGATTACCTTGGCCCCAGGGGATGGTTTGGCGTTTGCCTGGCGCTCGTCTCAGGTGTGATGCTTGCCATAAACGAGGGGAGTCCCGGCCTTCTCTCTGCCCTCTTCGTTGTATCTGCATGTGTATGCTGGGGATTCGACAACCACTTCACCGCGCTCATTGACGGCATATCCGCAACGCAGAGTACTTTCATTAAGGGACTTTTTGCAGGGAGCGTAAACACCGCAGCAGGATTATACTTCTCGGCAAATGCCGCCCATGGTACTGTTGTTCTCCCGGCACTCATGCTGGGAGCAGTGTCATACGGCGCGAGCATCGTACTTTACATAATCTCCGCGCAGAAGCTGGGGGCAATACGCAGCCAGATAATATTCTCCGGCGCGCCTTTTTCCGGTGTCCTCTTCGCTGTGCTCTTCCAGGGTGAGAACGTATCCATACTGCAGGGGGCATCCTTTGTGCTGCTGGTACTGTCCATAGCCGCAATGTCATATGACCGGCATGCGCACCTTCATGAACACGAAGCGACCGAGCACACGCACCTGCACAGGCACGACGACATGCACCACACCCATGTTCATGACGCGGATGTGCAGTACCATGAACACATGCATAAACATGAAAAGGCAACGCATTCCCATCCCCACTGGTCCGACATGCACCACAGGCATGAACACTGACACTAATTGTGTTGACGCTGTGTTATGGCCATGATACTTTCCGCATGAAATGACGGTATCGCGCTTGTTGATGACGGCTACATTGATATTGATGGAGATTACATATGGCGCAACTGAATTTTTTAACAGGAGTTATATGACATGGCGGATAAAATAACTGATGAATTCCTGCCATTAACATACGGCTATTCCAGGGGATGGAAAATATCCGGGGTAACCGTATCTGTTTCCCTGGCTCTGTTCTTCTCAGGTTTTTCAATGATTCTCCTTCTGACAGGGAGTAGCCGGGGTATGGCGGAGGTAATTTTTCTCCCCATGATTGGAATCTGCGGGTCACTCTTTTTCTTTTATGCTGCTGCGGCAATATTTAAGTTCAGGATTGAGATCTGTGCAGACAGGCTAATTGCAAGGGGAGTGTTCAGGGACAGGGAACTGCTTTTCAGCCATGTTGAGGGCTTCAGGATAAAAAAGAACAGCTACACCCGCGTCATTGAGTTTGTACCGGTCGCAGCTTCGGGCAGAAAGAAAATTAAGGGTGAGCTTCTCTTCGAGCACAGTGACCGGTTTATTGCCTGGGCCGGTTCCATGTTCACCAACCTTGATGCAAAGGAATACGGTGATGAGTTGCAGCAGGTTATGCATAACACCGGAGCGGGGATTACAGGGGAACAGAGGCTCGCTGGCCTTAAAAGGTACAGGAGGATCGCCTGGCTGCTCAACATTTTGAGCGTTGCCCTGTTTTTATGGGCAGTGCTCCGGCCGGTTCCATATGCTCTCCTGACATGGATACTCATGCTTCTGCCTCCGGCTGTTATCGCGCTGATATACTTTTCTCACGGGCTGCTGATGCTCGATAAAAAAAGGGGGAGCGCCTATCCATCCGCTGCTGGCAGTTTCATAATACCATCCATGTGCCTTGCGCTCCGGGCCTTCCTGGACTGGAACATACTTTCATACAAAGCCTTCTGGCTGCCATTTGCTGTTGTCACCGTCCTGGTATACCTGCTTCTCGTTGTATCTGCGGCAGACCTGAAAAAACTTTCCGCGACTGCAATAATCACAGTGTTATTCTGCGCCGTGTATTCATACGGGACTGTGATTACATTTAATGGCATTCGCGACAGGTCAGAACCACTGGTATTCCGGCCTGTGGTTACCGGTAAACACATCTCCTCGGGAAAGTACAGGTTCTGTTACCTCGACCTGGAAAAGTGGGGCCCGTATAACAGCGGGGTAGAAGTGATGGTTACACGGCCGGTCTTTGACCGGTATAATGCGGGCGACACTGCGAAAGTATATGTCCGCAGCGGCGCCCTGGGCATGGAATGGTTTTTTATTGAATAGGGGAGGACAGTGTTCTTGCAGGCTATAGTAAACTTGTTTCTTTTACTGTTATTTTGAGTTTAACTGTTCACCCTGCCAGTATTCATGAACTGAGGCCTTTTGTCAATACACGATTATAAATATACTTCTATTCGCAAGACTCCAGACAATCCGACAACCCCATTAATATTTCCATTTCTGATTTAATACTTTTTAGTGACGGATCTCCCCATTTCAAAAAACAATTATCTTTACACGCCTGAGATTCTTCGGGAGTCATTGTTTTACAAGTAATGTAAATACAGGATACACACAGGATACAAACAATTGCAATTAACAACTTTTTCATTATAAAATCCTCTTCTAAATTTTTTTATTTTCTCCAATTCTGTGCTTTAATTGTATGAAACTATTGGTAATACAGGAATTTGCACCAGCAGTCTCCTGTGGCCCGTACTTTTTTAATCTTTTTCTGCCAGGGTTTATCTTTGATCAATATATCCACCTCTGCCTTTATCTGCGGCAGATTTTCGCCTTTAATTTTTATATTTCCGTTTTCGTATGTACCATATAAAATTATATTATCATCATCTGTTTTTAAAACATATAGCGGGTTCCCGGAACTTTAAGGTATCATTAGTTTTTGTAAAATCCATACTCTACTAAATAATTTTTAATTGAACCAACCAGCTCTATTGATATTTCATAATCTTTTTCTGCATCTTCACGGCTGATAATGCTTATAAAATCATAATCTCCGATATGGCGTTCTCTAAAAAAGCCTGCATATATATTTTGCATATTGGGCAGGAAAAACACCATTACGAATAAAATGTTCGCTGAATCCTGCAATCACACCTGAATGCTTTGAATAAGTTATATTTTTTGTAAGCAGCAATGCCTGGATTGAATAAAATGCTGAATAGTAAGATCTTGATGATGAAAACTCGTAATTTCCCTCGTCAAGCAATGTCCAGGCAGCGTCAAGTGACCGTTCAGCCTTCTGCAGCATAAGTGTAATCTGTTCTATCAGGCTGATTTCTGCCATAAGACTACTCCCTCCCTGTTTGCGTTTATGAAAAGGGGATTGTATATTCTCTCGTCAAAATTGTTCTCATTAACCGGTATTATTGAAAAAACAGCCCTGTACTTAATCAGCATTGCAGCAGCAAAATCATCGATTATATCAGTTATCCGGTTATCAACATTATCAACGACAAGGAGGCAATCAATATCGGATTCCAGTGTATTATCACCACGTACTTGTGAGCCATATAATAATACTTTTTTTACTCTTCCTTCAAGGAGAGATATTATAGATTTCTCCATGAGCTGCAAAATCATTTCTTTAGAAATCATATTATCCGCCTTTATCTGTGTGTATCAATCCCGGTTACAGCAATAGTACCCGCAAATAGTTTTTTTCTCAAGTTTGAATTTATTTTCTTTTTTAACATCAAGTCAAGTATCTTTATTCATTTATAAAACATTCTCCAGAGCATCAGGTTTAAAAGTTTTTTGTCGATGGATTATTTCCTCATGCCGAAGCCCTGGTCTGTCGGCTGATCATGAGCCCTGCCTCCTAATCCGGAGGTGGCACCGGCTGTGAAGTAGCATTCCCTGAACCGGGTATATAATAATCTTCAAGCGTTCTGCGTACTATAGCATTTCACAATTGAATTGGTTCACTTGTCGTCCCCGCGAAGGCGGGCGACCTTCAGAAGTCCCCTTGTGGGAGATCTTAATGATGCTCACAGTATCGGCTGAAGCCGGGAATTTCCGGCCCCCGGCTGAAATATTTGTTATGCAGTATTAACATTTACCAGCCACCCGGAAGGGGTTTATTTATTTAACGGCCCCGTGTAGAGGGGAACGTTATTGTTCAACCTGTTTTTCTGAATAATTCACATCTCTTTTCAAGGGATGATTTGTCAGGGAAGAAATTTTTGTGATGGATTCTGCAGGAAGGCTCTCAGATGAGTAGTGTTAATGTACAGACTGACAAAAAAACTCTGTTCATATTAAAAACCCGGAGAAACATCTTCAGGCTGCATACCTGATAATTTCTATCTCTGCACCTTTTTTAACTGCTTCATTTGCCATCCTGAATACTTCTTTTGTCATCTCTGATGATAAATAGTATTCCCCGCAATTTATGCAAATCTGGGCCGGAACATCTTTAATGATTACCGTTGTACCCCCCCTTGTTAACACCACAGTTGTCAGGCCTGCTGATGTTTCTGAATGCTTACAAATTACGCAATTCATTTTGATCTCCTTATTCTGAATGTTTCATCCCATAAACCTGTGTCAGGATAATAACTGATCGATTTTGCATTTCAAAGAATTAAAAGTTGCGATATTTAAAATACCGAAATGTTTTACTATAATATCTTTTGATATGGTATAGATTTTATCGCTTCTTATTATACTCTGTTTAGGTAAAACACCTTCCGACAAATTTTCAGAATCAATTAGTATTGTATAATCAGTCTGGTAAGATACGTTAGATGTTATCGCTGCAACAATAACATCATCACTGGTATTATTATAGCTTGCTCCGGATATAATAATGACCGGCCTTCGCTTAATGCTGGATAAATCAGTAAAAGGAATAGGTACAAGTACAATATCCCGTTGTTTATACATTATTCCACACCTGGTCGTCGATATCATTGTCCCAGAATCCCGTCGATGAGTGTGAAGCTGTTAACAAATCAATTTCTTCATCATTTTTTAATGGTACAATAATTACTTCAACCCTGGTTTTACTCAATTCAGGGATATCCAGAACTTCGAGCTTACCCTTTTCATCAATTTCAGCTATATATCTATATGCCTGCATATTCCCTCTCTTCATTATAATTTATACCTTATCCAATATAATAGAGTTATTTAACAATATTTTATTAGATAAGTCAAGTATCTTTACTTTCTGATTACTATACGTTTTTGCGGGGAATAAGGATAAAAGTTTTTTTGAATAATCAGAATGAAATCATAAAAATTAAAAATTACAGCCGCAAGGCAAGGGGCTGGTTCAGGGCTATGCGGTGTAAGGGGGGCTATTATGTTTCGCATGATCAGCCCCCTAACCCCCGGAGGTGGCACCGGCTGTGAAGTAGCATTCCCTGAACCGGGTATATAATAATCTTCAAGTGTTCTGCTACTAATTCCAATTTCAAGGGCCGGGATGTTAAGTTCGGTCCCCGGGGAATGGGGGATGGATTCTCATGTGATGTGTAATTCATATATTTTCAATCATCTCTTTCGTTAAATGGATTCTTGTTTGTAATAGTACTACTCCGGCCGTATTATTTTTTTTTATCTAAACCTGCTGAAAACTTTTCAGCTTCTTCGGATATCTGTTCAATCGTCATATCTTCAAAAAGATCTTTACGCCATTTAGTATAATCAAACTTCTCCCTGTTTAGTAAAACTATAAATCTTTCAAGTTCAACCGGGTCAAGTTTCTCCGCAAGCGCTGTGAATCCTTCTCTTTTAATGATATTATCTGCTCTCATCTCGAATTACCTCATCGGGATTTCTGCTGTTTTCATAATCAAGGATTGC
>CAYTSF010000046.1:16369-21516 GCA_964440335.1 uncultured Leptospirales bacterium | reverse complement strand
CGCCGGTTGAGAGGGATGCCGGTAAAAATGGAACGTTTTGCGCGGCGGCTCCTGGGACGATTACGGTTATATTCTGCGATCCGCCGACCGCGGCAGGAACAGGGCGCTTATCCGGTACAACTACAACGGCTTCCGCGTTGTCCGCTCCGCTTTCTAACCGGGGCTCCAGGGCTGCTGGCTCACCGGGTATCGTACAGCTGGTATGGTATGAACACAATGGGCTAAAGCCCGTTGTCCTGCGGGGAGGGGACTGGTTCGTGCAACATAGACACAATGGGCTGAAGCCCGTTGTCCTGTGGGGTGGGGACTGGTTCATGACTCGATCCGGGAGGGAAACTGGTACATGCAATATAGAACAAGGGGCTTCAGCCCATTGTGTATAGGTGACGGTGTTCCGGCTGCGATTGGTCATTGTATATCGGCGATGGCATCCCGGCTGCTGTGTCTCTGTGCGGGTGGGGACTGGTACATGACTCGATCCGGGCAGGGTACTGGTACATGCTGCATAGACGCAATGGGCTAAAGCCCGTTGTTCTACCGGGCAGGGAATGTTTCGGAACTTCAGAACAAGGGGCTTCAGCCCCTTGTGTTTGTTTAAGCCGCGTATCTTACTATCTCAAGTTCTGTATGACTATCGATCATTGATAGTATTAATTCAATCCGTTCCATAACTGAATCTTCAATCAGGTATTCGCCACAGTTGGCACATTGAATAACCGGCAGGTCTTTAATAATGACTATTGACCGGTTTCCTGTTTTGAATGGAAGGTCAGTTGCGAGATGGATCATTTCTGCTCCGCATACATGACAATTCATAGTAGAAGTCTCCTTTTAAGTTCTTTGTTCCATTTAGCCGGATCAGGATAATAAGCTGTTACAACCCTTATATTTTCAGCTTGATAATCAATGGCAAAAAGTACATGAAAAATTAATTCATTGTACATGCAGTACACGAGATAACTTGGAAGATATTTATCATCAGGATAGGATTCAATAATTTCAAAACTGTTCACGGAAAGCTGAACCATTTCACGGGAAATGAAACGGTTTTTCATCCGCATATTTACATGATATGTCCAGAATATACGTCTCTCCCGGATGCATTCGTTGATAAACAGAAGCGGATCCTTTGGATGCTTTATATCTGTCATATTGATAATCACCAGCGAAATATTGTTATACTACTCATAAAATGGATATACATATAATTTTATGTTCACCGCACGTTTACGGTGAGAGGTGAACAATGGCAACTGTGGAATACCAGTTTCTTATGGGTATATATAGAGTAAAGAAATGTCAATCATATTTAAATGCTCTGTACGAGGCAAAACTGCTGCATGCTAGTAAATCTGACGTGAGCCGGTAAGAGTATGCCTGCTTAACCTCATCCTGAGAACGCTTGTCAGGGGATGAGATTCAAAACATAAGAATCAGTTCCCTGGAGAAGAAAATTCTCTGTGCCGGCCGTGAAGCGGTTTCGGGAAATAAAAGATGGGGTTTATTCATTGACAGGATTGTTTTAACAGACCAGTCTGACTAGATTGATATTTAAGAGGTGTTTCATGAAAAAGATATGGAAACTTCAGGACGCGAAAAGTCAGTTCAGTAAACTGGTAAATGACGCACTGACCGGCGGGCCGCAGTTTGTTACCAGAAGAGGGGACGAGGCTGTGGTAATTATATCTGCAGAAGAATATGAAAAACTCATTTCAGATAAACCCGGCTTCAGGGAGTTTCTTCTTGCCTGCCCTAAAATGGACAAAGATTTTAAAATTGAACGACAGCGTGACCTGCCAAGGAGCATTGATCTGTGAAATACCTGCTTGATACATGCATAATATCTGAACTGATTAAACCCTTTCCCGACAAAAAGATCATCAGCTGGTTAAAGAATGAGCCTTCACAGTCATTGTTCCTCAGCGTTATTACTATTGGTGAAATAAGAAAGGGATTATCAAAACTCCCTGTTTCAGTGAAAAAAGAAAAACTGACAGTATGGCTGAACATTCTTTTAGAAGAATATGGTGAGAGAATTCTAACCATTGATCTGTCTGTTGCGGAAAACTGGGGAGAGATACAGGGCCGTGCTGAGAAAGCGGGTACGCCTATGCTCTCAATAGATGGACTGATTGCAGCAATTACATATACGAACAACATGACACTGGTAACGAGAAATGAAAATGATTTTATTGCTGCAAATATTCCTATACTCAACCCCTGGAAACTTTGATGGAATTACGGATACTTGAGGCGGGCAGGAGAACAGGGGGGCTGTAGTAAAGAATTTATGCCTGCCCAACCTCATCCTGAGAACGCGGGTAGGGGACTGGTTCGTGCAGCATAGACACAATGGGCTAAAGCCCGTTGTTCTGCGGGGAGGGGACTGGTACATGCAATATAGAACAAGGGGCTTTAGCCCCTTGTGTATCGGTGACGGTGTTCCGGCTGCGATTGGTCGTTGTGTATCGGCGATGGCATCCCGGCTGCTGTGTCTCTGTGCGGGTTGGGACTGGTACATGACTCGATCCGGGCAGGGGACTGGTTCGTGCAACAAAGATACAATGGGCTAAAGCCCGTTGTCCTGCGGGGAGAAGACTGGTTCATGACCCGATCCGGGCAGGGGACTGGTTCGTGCAACAAAGATACAATGGGCTGAAGCCCGTTGTCCTGCGGGGAGACGCTGAGCGCTTATTCCCCTGTTCTACTCCTCGGGGTCCTTTATTCCGAATTTTTTTACATAAACAACAACCTCTGATGCAAGGATTTTCAGTTCATCTTCACTTAGAGATTATCCACAACTTCAATCCTGTTGCGTCCCCTGCCTTTGGCCAGGGCGACACCCGAATCAGCCCTGGCCAGCGCCGCGTCAATCGCTGCGATAACATCGCTGTAATCATCGTCGCTGTTATGTGATATGCCTGCGGAGACTGTAATGCGCGCCTCTCTTGTGCCTGATACGAAATTTTCTGATTCGACCATTCTCCTGAATGACTCGGCCATGTCAGCTGCCAGACCGATGTCGGTATATACGATGAACTCTGCGCCTGACCAGCGGTAAACGCTCCCTGAAGTACCGAAAACCTTCCGCAGCATTGAACCGGCCCTTTTCACTATTGCGTCACCGAAGATGTGGCCGTTTTTGTCGTTGATCTCCTTGAAGCCGTCAATGGCGAACATGAGGTAATACCCTTTCGCTGTCGATGCCCTGTTCACGTACTCGTCCCAGGCCCGCCTGTTGGGAAGCCCTGTAAGGGGGTCGCGTTTTCCCCTGATCCTCTCTGCGAGGAGGCGGGCCACCAGGGAGAGCCCTGTGATTTCATGATCGCTCATTGTCCGCTCATGACGGCCCGTGTCTGTAAATGATATAATGTACCTGCTGTCGAGCCTGAACGCTACATCGTCTCCATGGCCCGGCTGCCACCTGGATGAACAGGCCATGCCGAAATGGTTCGCCGGCGCGTCGCTTCCGGCTGTAGAGGAGGCATTCCTGTGGCTGTTGAACTCATCAGGAGATATGTCTTCTTCGAACACGCGGCCGGCAATGTCGATGCATGTCATTTTATACGTATCGCCGCCTGCGTGGTAAACTGTCATGAAATGGAAGCGCCAGTGAGCAATTATGCGGACAGCGATTTTCACGAATCCGGGGTTCGATGGCGGGGCCATGTCTGCCGGGGTGAGGGAGTAGAGCGAACGGTAGATGATGAGCAGCTCGTCCGTCTCATGGCCGGGGCCGTTTACAATGACTTCTGCAAGTTTGTCGCTGCTCATGGATGAAAGGCGTTCCATGTAGCTGCGGCGCGCAGAGAGCATCTCTCCATGTGCAGGGTGAATGTTCATGCCGCGCGCCTGGTCTTCAAGGATCAGGGTGAGTTCATGAAGCCACTGGCTGTACCTTTCAGACATGGGGCTCCACCCTGTTCTTGCCCGTGTGTTTGGCCGTGTAGAGCGCCCTGTCTGCCAGCTCTATGGTGTATTCCTCTTCGGTCCGCCACAGGTCGCTGCCCGCTGCTGACCCCGGGCTGCGAACAAGTTCCGCCATGCCGATGGAGAAGGTTGCAGTGCATGTTTTTTCATGGCGGCTGATTGTTGACGATGCGATTTTTTTTATGATGGAGTTGGCCACATTCCGCGCCCGGTCAATTGAATCTCCATCCCCGCCGTTTATCCAGATTAGGAACTCGTCCCCTCCCATGCGGTAGACCCTGTCGCTATGGCCCAGAAGCCCCTTTATCATGTCTGATGCCATCATGAGAACAAACTGCGCGAATTCCCTGCCGTGGGCGGTTTTGATTTTGCCGAAATCGTCAGCGTCTGCAACGAGAAAACATCCCGATGAATGGAACCCGTTTCGCCTGTTCTCGTAGTAGGCATTCATGTTCAGCATTCCGGTGCCGGGGTCCCTGCGCTCGGATATGCCTGACTTTATGTACCCGGCTATGAGCATGAGCCCTGACAGCTCATGCATTGAAAATGTGCGCTCGTAGTATGATATGTCATCAACAAGTATGATTATGTTGTCGTCTACGCATACGGCAAGTTCATCCCCCTTGCCCGGACATGGACAGCCTGCAAAATCGGTGCCGAACATCGTCTCTTTCAGGTCCCTGTTGAGCACGGCGCATGCATTTTTTGATTTCATGAAGGCATCCCCGCTCTCCCTGTGTGAGGCGGACATGCCGTTTACCGAAATGGTTTTCACTCCGCAGCATGCGCCTGAAAGCGTGTAGATTGTGGCGATGTGGCACCTGAAGTGCAGCAGTATCCTGATGAACAGATCTGTCAGTCCGGGCGAACACTCTTCGCGGGTGAATGCCATGGCGTCCAGGTTGTGTGCGGCGCTGAGTATGCCGAAGAGGGCCCTGGCCTCGTCAGTTTCGTCCGATGCAGCCAGTGCAATGAGTTCATTGCGGGGCATTGATGCGAGCCTGGCAAGTTCTGCCAGCTCCTTTTTGCGGTGAAGAAACTGCTGCTCTCCGATACCCGATTCTAAAAGAAGCGACGGGGAGTATTCCCTGCATGATGATACGATGCTGTCAATCCCTGCCAGTCCCATCCTGGTAAGGGTGTATATTTTTTCACCGGGCTTTTCCATTGAACATAAACTGCACAGGCAGTATGTGAAAGTCAACAAAAGATTTTCT
>CAYTSF010000046.1:4512-16269 GCA_964440335.1 uncultured Leptospirales bacterium | reverse complement strand
GTATGATTGTATCTTGTTTATGACAGAATCTTTTGTTATACCGGGGGAAACATGAAACTGAGAGTCCTTGCCGCACTAATACTATGCCTTGCCCTTGGAACGGCAGGGGGGATAAACCTGTACTCGCAATCCTATACAAAGGCAGACCTGAACGCCTATGACTCAGAGGGCATTGCCGCGTACAAGAGGGGCGACTATTCAAAGATGGTCGATGCCTTCCTGAAATCCGTCGAGATATGCGAACAGCTCTACGGCACTAACCATGCCGAGACTGCATACAGGTACACTTACCTGGGCCTGGGCTACAACCTCAGGGGGGATTACGACAAGGCCCTGTTGTATAACGGGAAGGCCCTGAAGATAAGGATCGACCTTTACGGCGAGAAAAACCAGGACGTTGCAATAAGCTACAACAACGTTGCCCAGGCATACAAGAAGATGGGTGACTACGCAAGGGCCATAAGCAACTACGAGAAGGCGGTGAATATTTTTATTGCCCTCCTTGGAGAAAAGCACCCCAACGTGGCCACATGCTACGACAACATGGGGATAGTCTATTATACGATCAGGGACTACGACCGGGCCATATGGTACCATGAAAAGGCGGTTGCCATATACCTGGAGGTCCTGGGCGAGAAGAATTATGACACTGCCATATGCTTAAACAACCTGGGGTCTGTTTATGATGCGAAGGGGGATTACGACAGGTCCCTGGAATTTTACTTAAAGGCCCTCTCCATATACAGGGAACTGCTCGGGGAGCAGCATCCTTATGTCATGATCTGCCTTGACAACATAGGTTCGGTCTGCATGCACAAGGGGGACTATGACAAGGCCATATACTACATGAGGAGCGCGCAGAAAATCGGCCAGGCTGTATTCGGCGAAGACCACCCCGACATGGCCATAAGCTACGATAACCTGAGCGGCGCATATTACAGGAAGGGGGATTACCAGCAGGCAATACTCTACGGTGAAAGGGCCCTTGCAATAATTCTTAAAACAGAGGCGGAGCAGGAGAAGGTCATCATCGCACGCAACCTTGCCATCTCCTATCTCGCGGACAAAAAGCCGAAAGACGCGGCAAAGTTCTTTCTTGTGGCGATCCGGGTAATTGAGGATGTGAGGAAACTCAACCTTTCGGGCGGCAGCGACTTCACATCGCGCAACATATACGCATACTATTATGCCCAGTCAGTATACTACATGCTGAAAGACCTGGACTCAATGTTCAATGTTTCGGAACGCATGCGCGCCATGGGATACATAGAGAGGCTCTCGATCAAGGGCGCCATTGACGCTGCCGGTATCGATCCTGAACAGGGTAAAAAACTCCTCAGGCTCAAGGACGATATTGAACGGCTCACGTCCCTGCGGAGCAGGCTCATATCTGTCCCGGTGTCGCAGATGGATGCGAACCAGAAGAGGGAGCGCGACGCGCAGCTTGAGAAGACCTCGAAGGAGCTTGCTCAGGCCGAATCCGACTTCAACGCACTTGAGACTGAGCTCATGAAGAACGAAAAGTATAAACTGCTCCGCAGCACATCCGCTGTAACCGTGGCTGAAGCGCAGGCGTTATGCGGAAAGGACGGGGCGATCATTGAGTACGTAATCCCCGAAACTTCAGACGATTACATGAGGCCCTTTGCAATCATCATCACAGCGGCAGGCATAAACGCCGTTGAGCTTGACGCTTCGTTTGACTATTCGGGGAAAATAGAAAAATACCGCAAGTTAATAAAAGACAATAAAAAGAAAGATATGGATGCGCTCTCATCGGAACTTTACGCGAAGCTCATTGAACCGGTTAACAGCTACATTTCTGCAAAAGAGATTAAACGGCTCATCATAGTGCCCGACGGTTCCCTTTCGTTTCTTCCATTTGATTCGCTCGCACCGGCAGGGGGGAAGTTTCTTGCTGAACGGTACGAGGTCACACTCACGCCGTCAGTAACAGTGTCGGTCATGATAAAGGGGAGGAAATACGATAAGCGCGACAATCTCATGGCCTTCGGCGGCGGGCAGTATTCCGGCACCGGCGAGAGCAGCACCAGGGGTGAATCGTCCTTCCGCGGCATAGTCGTCGATACCGCGGACAGGGAGAAGCTCGCGGAGACATCCTTCAGTTCTCCCCTGGAATACTACAAGGCGCAGCAGATAGGGTGGGCCGACCTGCCGGGTACTGAGCGCGAGGTCTCTGCAATAAACGAGAAGATTTACGGCAAAAAGAATACCGAGATATACACAGGGTCAAAGGTCTCGGAGGAGAACCTGAAGGCGTTGTCAAAAAATGGCCAGCTTAAAAAATTCGCCTCCATACACTTTGCCTGCCACGGTTACTACGACCCGGAGTTTCCAGCCTACTCCGCCGTTGTATTCTCTGAGGTTTCGGGCAGGCTGAAGAACAGCAAGGATGACGGCTACATGTCTGTCGAGGAGACGGCGCTCCTGAACCTCCAGGCCGAGATTGTTGTACTCTCGGCATGCGAAACAGGGCTGGGGCGCATGGTAAACGGCGACGGGGTCATCGGGCTCACGCGGGCGTTCCAGGTGGCAGGGAGCAACCGGGTGCTTGTGACGCTCTGGCCAGTAAGCGACGATGCAACAGAGGCCTTCATGGTTTCGTTCTACAAAAAGGTCAGGGCTGGAATGAGTTACCGCGAGGCGCTTGTGAAGGTCAAGGAGGAGTTCAGGAAATCCGAGAAATACTCTGCGCCCTACTACTGGGCAGGGTTTGTGCTGTACGAATAGCGCCTCACCCTGGCCCTCTCCATAAAAAATGGAGAGGGGGGCTGCAACATAAATTTTTCGTCAGAGCCCTTCCCCATATCACCATGAGGAAGGTGTCGCGACAGCGACGGATGGGGTGGATGGGGTGGATGGGGCGGCACCATGGGAGAGGGTGGTGCGACCGCACCGGGTGAGGTGAGGCCGGAAAGTTCTATCCTCTCCGGAGCAGGTCCTTCACCTCTTTGACCGGGATTTTGCCTGCCGCAGCGGACACGATGAGTGCCTGGACTGTTTCATCGAGCCTGCGGATTATTTCATCAACGCGTTTCTTGTCGACCTTTCTCTCCGCGTGTATGATGCGCTTGGTCACGTCGCCTATTGGCAGCCCCTTGTACGTGAGCTGCATGAAGTATCCTGTTTCAACAATTGATGAAAAGAATTTCTCCTCAATGTTTTCGAATTTCTGGTACTGCACCTGAAAGTCCTTCAGCGTGGATTCCACACCTCTGGTGAATCCTTTATTGAACCCGGCCTGTCTCATGAGCCTGAACTCATTGCTTTTTTTAAAGGCATCTATGACGGATTGGTCATGAACCGTATCCGTTTCATTTACCCTGCCTGCCCTGAGTTTATTCATGAACCTGGAGAGTAGCCATGCAGATACACCTCCCAGCAGGAAGCTCCCTGCAAATCCTGAAATAATTGTAGCATTCATTGTTTTCACCCTTGCTATATCAGGTATCCTGCGGACTGTATTTGTTCAAGAAAAATTTTTATGGGATTTATGCCCACCGCAGGTTTCCTGAAAATAAAAAACGGTGAAAATAATCTCATCGCATATGGCGCAGCAGGTGAAAATATGCAGAAAAAGACAGAGGAGTAACGGATGTTGTAAATAAAAAAAGGTATGCGGATTTTTTTTCTTGAAATTTTATTTATCGGCTGTCTAATATTGACAGACCTGCAGTGAACATACGTCTTGAACCCATATACACTTTTTTGGGCTAATTCTGGCGCCCGGCCAGGTAAATGGCAGAACAGGTCATTCTTTATTCCGGACTGACGGGGGGACCATGCATAAAAAAACAGCTCTTTTAATAATACTCGTACTATCGCTCACGGTGTCCTTACCCTTAGGCGCGGAGTATGTTTTTATTGATACCGGTGAAATACTGGATGGAAAAATAATATCGGAAAACGCGGACTCGGTTGTATTCCGGGACAAAGAGAAAAAAACACGGACGATTAAACGCGATAAAATCATGCGCCTGCTCTATACCGAGCTTTATCTGGGAAAAATATACGTGCAGAAAACCGATGGCGAAACTATAGTATGTTATATGGTTGACGAGGACAGGGAGAGCTATACCTTCCGCATGGAACTGTACAAGCCCGATGAGTTCAGGCTGAGGCGCGACGAGGTGCTCTTCATAGCAAGGGGAAACCCTTCCGGCCTCAAGGGGGAGCCGGGTACCGACAGGATAGATCTCCAGTGGTTTCCGCCGTATAACAAAGCAAAGAGGTACCGTGTCTACTGTAAGACCGCAAGCGGGGGTGACTTCGTTAATGCCGGTGAATGCCGCGGGACCTCATATACGCTGGAGGAGCTTAAAAGCAACACAAAGTATGTAATATATGTCACCGCAATTGACGAAGCAGGCGACGAGTCCCTTCCGTCTAACCAGTTCACGATCACCACGAAGAACATCAGGCCGGGCAGGCCGGAAAACCTCAGGGAGGAGGAGCGCGACATAGAGGTGAACGTTAAGGGCAAAAACAATAAAGTTGAAAAAAAGATCGAGAGGAGAAGGTTTCTTGTATGGGACGAATCGATCGACCCTGACGGCACAGTCACAGGCTACAGGATCTACATGATGAAGGATGAGAAGCGGGAGCTTATTGCGAACGTAAAATCGAATTCTTATGAAATCGCGGGTGATGCTGATATTGACGATCTCGAGGTCTGCGCTGTGGACAACACTGGTGACGAGTCTGATTCATCGGCTTCTTCTGATGTATGGGGACTGAACATTGGTCTGAGGTTCCATTACCTGGTTCCAATCGGAAAGCTCGGCGATATGTTTGGAAATGGTTCTGGTTTAACTGCAAGTGTTTCCTATGACTGGCCCCTTCTTCCCGGATTTACAACCGGCATTGAGGCAGGGATTCTTCATCTGGAAAACGATTCAGCATGGTGTGAAATGCTTTCCATATGCCCGTACGTTGTTTATGCGTTTCATGTAACTGATTCGTTTAAGCTATCACCCTCTCTGGCAGGTGGATACGTTTCGATTCAAATGGAGAAGGAGCTTGTTGATGACTTTAGCAGTGATTCTGAAGATAAAAATATTGATGCAGGCGAACTGTTTCTGAACGCCGGCCTTGATGCATCTTATGAAATATTCAGCTGGATTGAAGTCAATGCCGGCGCGCGGATCTATGCTGCACCGGAGAAGGAGAACTGGTGGACCTTTGCATCATTCTCTGCCGGGATAACGTTCATGTTTTAGGCTGCAGGGGGGGTATATGAAAAAAATACAGAGAATATTTCTGGTAATCTTTATGGCGTCAATGGTGATGTCATGCGGCAGCGCCTTTGATGACATGTATGATGATGTTGATAGCTGGAGGTTCGTGGGCAATCCCTATTTTTCCGATGGGGAAGCGGCATACGTCTCACTGGCCTTTAACGGGGACGTGCCCTATGTTGCCTTCCAGGACAGAGCAAATTCCAATAAGGCCACTGTAATGAAATTGAATGGCGATACCTGGGAAGTGGTTGGTACAAAGGGTTTTTCGGATGGCGCAGTCTATTACGTATCAATGGTCATCATAAACGGCATTCCCTATGTGGGGTATATGAACGGCGGTACAGGCTATCCTACTGTCATGAAGTTTGACGGTTCATCATGGGTCGTCGTGGGGACTGCCGGATTTGGTACTACAACTGCAACCTGTTTGTCAATGGTTGATTATAACGGGGTGCCATGTGTTGCCGTTACTGATTCTTATTCTGCTGTTGGATCGATTAGAGTCTATTATTATAACGGAAGCTGGACAGCCCTTGGAAATACAAGTTCAAATTATACTTCAGCTTATTCTTCGCTCAAACTTGCAGTCTATAACAATACTCCGTACCTGGCCTATTGTGACAATTCAAATTCAGGTAAGGCCTCGGTCATTGCCTATAACGGTACTGCCTGGAGTGCGGTTGGTACTGCCGGATTCTCTGCTGAAGCAGCATACCACATAGATATGGCTATCAATGAGGGTGTGCCATACGTTGTATATACAGATAAAACCTGGAGAGGAAACGTTATTGCAATGAAGTATAGTGGCAGCGCATGGGAAAAAATCGGCAGCCAGTATGTGTACACCGCTGTGTTGAATGAAGCTGCATTTGCCATTGGTTTTTATAAAGGTGAACCCCTGGTCATGGCGTATCTCTTCACTGACGATCATGGGCAAAGTCCATCCGGATCGGTAATATGGGATGGATCTGCATGGAGGGCGTTGGGTTATGCTAATATAGAGGCCGGAAATTCTTCAATCGCAAATATTAATAATGAACCTTATGTTGCTTTCACGTCATACAATGAGGATCCCGGAATTAATAGAAAGGTAACTGTCGTGAAATACGGTAAAAAATCCCGCTAAGATATGGCGCCATGAAACTGTATTTGTTCAAGAAAAATTTTTATGGGATTTATGCCTGTCGGAGAATGGTTTTACACAGCTGCTATTGTTCACCGCCCCGCCTGCGGCGGGGCGGTGAACATGTAATTTTGTGTATATCAATTTTATAAATTGTATATGTCGCAGCGCATTAATCGTATCATGAGTAGATGCCCAGCACCGCAAGCCATGTGAGAGCGGCCTCGCGAAAATACCTGTATAGCCGTGTTGTTATTACGGTAAAGAGAGAATCACCTTCGTAGTTTTCAACACCTGCGTTTTCTGCAGGGAAGGCTGCACCGTCAACTCCTTCAAGCCTGCACTGGTAGAGCAGCCTCGGCAGGTGAAATCCGCTGGAAACAAATATGACACTGCGGCCCTCAGGATGTTTTCTCCTTTCAAACCTGCATGTGTCAGGGGTCTTGTCTGCTTCAGGGTCTATCTCAACCGCATGTCGCGGTATGCCCCGATCATTGAGGTATGCGGCCATTACCCCTGCGGCGTTTTTCATGTTGGATACAACTAATTTTTTCGCCCTGCCTTTCTGAAAGACAGCAATGCCAGCTTCAAGCCTCTCTCTCATCAGCGGGGATATTTCCCGGTCCCTGCCTACAAGTGTGCCGAAGATTATCACGGCTTCTGATGCGGGGAGTTCATCTGCCTTGCTGCATATACGGCTTATGCTGCATGATGATACAAAGAGAAAGGGGAGCCAGTAGACTACAAAGAGAATGAGAACGATAAAATAGATGTGTCTGCGAATAAATCTCATTGCTTGTCCCCTTTCATAAAAGCAATCATGCGTTTTTTGGGAAGCGTAAACGCCGGGTAGAGAAGCTTTGACTCATTGTCGTCCAGCATGTGTTCCCATCCGCCCACATAAACAATTCTTCTGCCGATGTGACGGCGCGCGTATTTTCCCACCCGGCCCAGGAGGAGCTTCTCCCTGAACATCGAGAGTCTGTCTTTCCTGAACTGCGACAGCTTCATGTTCAGCAGCAGGCGGTCTTTTTTATCCATGATACACGCGGCAATTCCTTTTTCCTGCATGAACCTGTCGTCATGAATATCCGCCGCAATGGAGATGTTGCGCTTAGTAACAAGTTTATATGCATGGAAAAATCTTGCAAGCGATATGATGGAGACATCAATGAGCACGTATTCGACCCCGTACTTTCTGCAGTAATCCCTGGCTGCCATGTACTCATGCGGGATGCCGATGAAGTTTTTGATGTTCTTTATTTCCGGTGTAATTTCAGGATTAATTAACTTCAGGTTATGGTTCAGCACCAGCCTGCATATGAAGCCGTATGTTTTTCGGAGGATTATTGACATGCGGCTCACCTCGAGGAGGATTAATTCCGGTCGGCAGAATTCAAGTGCATCTATGAGGTTTGTGAAGCCATCAGGGTCTATGTGAGATGTGCCGATGAATACTGTTTCCAAAGGCATGGCATTCGCAGGGTTTAAGGATTTTTTCACCGCAGGTGCACCGGGAAAATTATAAATGTGTCGCCTGCTCTCCGTTATTTTCACCGGAGAAGCGGAGTATCACAAGTCCTGCAATGAAAAGCATCACCAGGCAGAGGACTCCGTAGCGTGAACTGCCGGTAATGCTTGTCATTATTCCCATGAGGAAGGGCCCTATTATGGCCGCGAACTTGCCCAGGATGTTATAGAGCCCGAAGAACTCCGCTGATTTTTCAGGCGGGATTATTTTGCCGAAGTATGACCTGCTGAGCGCCTGGATGCCCCCCATTGATGTAGCCACCATAAACGAAAGCGTCCAGAACATGATGTTCCTTGCGGCTGGAGTGGCCATATCCGGCAGAAAAAAAGCAGTGGCGGATATGAGCATGTACATGGCGATTCCCGCCATGATGAGTTTTTTCGCAGAAAACCTTTCGGCGAGCCTGCCATATAACAGCGCAAAGGGGAATGCCAGCACCTGTATCATGAGCAGTGCCAGTACCAGGCTTGCTGTGCCGAGCCCCGAGTCTATGCCGTAGGCGGCTGCCATGCTGATTATGGTATCTACCCCGTCTATGTAGACAAAATAGGCAATGAGGAACACGAAGACATTGCGGTGGGCCTTCACGTTGCGCAGGGTGCCGGCAAGCTTTGATATGCTTTCGCGCATGGGGTGCCGGCCTGGTTCGATGAAGTGTACCTGCTTCACATTTCTGAGCATGGGCACAGAGAATACCATCCACCATACACCTGTTATTATGAAAGAAACCCTGTATGCCATAAGCGACGGCTTTTCGCCTGAAGTGAGCAGTATGGCAATGACTGCGATGAAGGGGACAACGCTTCCGATGTAGCCCCAGGCATAACCCTGCGAGGAAACCCTGTCCATCCTTGCCGGGACCGTTACGTCTGTGAGAAACGAGTCGTAGAAGATATTCGTCGATGCCCATGACATCTTTGCTGCGATGAAGATTATGCAGCAGTAAATCCATCCCCCCGGCCCTGAGAGGGCGAGCATCAGTGTGCCGGTTACGCCTGTAACAAGGAAAAAACTGAAGAGTTTTTTCTTGCGGCCCATGAAGTCGGCATAGGACCCCATGAATGGCGAAAACACCGCGGTTATAAGCGCCGCAGCCGAAACCGAATAACCCCATATGGCCGTTGACCTGGCGTTCTCCATGCCCGCTGCCGCAACCTCCTTGAAGAACACGGGCATAACAGCCGTGACCATAACAAGCACGAATGCAGAATTGGCCACGTCATAGAGTATCCAGCTTTTCTCTTCTTTCGTCATAATGCGCTCCGGTACTTGCGGCTTATGTGATTTATTATATCCGGTCAACGGCTGGTTGTCCATAAAAATATTTTTAAGATTATGTGGAAAACCGGTTTCCGGCAGGCATACACTTCATGATATTCTTCGGGAAATAATATACGCACACGTTTATTTGCATTATAAGCTTATTTGACATTTGCTCACCCCCACTGTATTATTAATGGGGATGTTTCTTTCACGTAATGTGTGGTGTTATATTCGTATTTTCTTGCGGAGTGCATATGACTGCCGTTAATACAGGAAATTGTGATCAGGTTGATTCATCAGGGCCCGGTGAAGGGGGTGGTAATTTTATCGGGCATGGGGAATCGGCCAGCATTCTTGATGGGCTGGTCAGAAATGAAAACATCAGCGTCGCAGTTGTTCAGGGTGTGCCACCGCGCATAGCCTTTGTAAACAGGGGCCTGGCAAAACTGACAGGTTTCAGCGAAGATGAACTGCTCACTTTCGGAATTGAGGAAGAGGAGAGACTCATACATCAGGATTTCAGGAAGTCTTTTTTTGAAAGGTACAGGCACCGCATGGAGGGTATTGACGAACCGGGCGCATACGAACTTATGGTTGTAAGGAAGGATGGTTCATCCCGCTGGGTAAGCGCTTTTGCCAACCTGATTAATTTCCGGGGCGAAAGGTCGGTTGTTATCTCACTGGTTGATATTACTGATTCAAAAAACACAGAGACCGCGCTCCGCGAAAGCAGGGAGCAGTACAGGCTTCTGTTTGAACGCACGCCGGTCAGCATTTTTTATTATGACAACAACCTCATCATACGCCATTTCAACAAAAAATTTATAGAGCTTCTAAATTCAACGAAAAAAGCCCTTGCAGGATTTGACCTGCACAGGATCGAAGACAAATCAATCCTCCCATGCCTGGAGTCATCGCTCAAAGGTAAGAAGTCATATTATGAGGGGGCATACAATTCAACAACCGGGAGCGCAACCGTAATCATATCCATGAGGACTGAGCCGGTGTTCGGCGATGACGGGAGCATCACAGGCGGTGTGGCAATCATCGAAGACAGAACGCGCCAGCACGTGACAGAGGAGGCCCTGCTCCAGAGTGAGCGCAGGTTCAAGGAGATGATCGACAGGTCGCCCATGCCCATCACTATCACAAACAGGGAGCTGCGCATCGTCTACGCTAACGCAAGCTGCCGCGCCCTGTTCGGGTATGACTATGATAATGTTCCGAACCTGGATACATGGTGGAGCAGGGCATACCCTGATCCTGAGTACAGGAAGTTTGTAATTAATGACTGGCTGGATGGCTACCAAAAAGCAGTGGAGAGCAACGAGGTCTTTGGCCCTGCGGAGTACAGGGTATCATCAGGCGATGGGTCTATTCATGACATAGAGTTTCATGTCGTGCCCCTGGGGGAACTGGTATTCATCATCATGAACGACATGACCAGGCACAGGAAGGCCGAGGCTGAACTCCTTCGCACAAAAAAAATTGAATCCCTGGGGATTCTTGCAGGCGGCATAGCGCATGATTTCAACAATATCCTTACCGCAATCCTGGGCAATGTTTCCCTTGCCAGGATGGAGCTGCAGGATAACCGCCATGCAGCGGAGATAATGGACGTGGTTGAAAAGGCAACCTGGAGGGCAAAGGACCTGACGCAGCAGCTCCTCACCTTTTCGCAGGGAGGGTCCCCTGTGCGCAGGAGCACATCCATCATATCAATTCTTTCTGATACGGTTGAATTTGTGCTTCGCGGGGCAAACGTGAGGTGCGAGTTCAACATCGCCAGTGACCTCTGGAACGCCGATGTCGATGAGGGCCAGATAAGCCAGGTAGTACACAACATCATCCTCAACTCCCGCCAGGCTATGACCGATTCGGGCACAGTGTGGATAACCGCAGAGAACCATACGTGCCAGGGTGAGGATTTACCGGTCAAGACTGGTGACTACATCAGGCTCATTATTGAAGACAACGGCCCGGGAATTCCAGAGGAGATTGCGCCTAATATATTTGATCCTTTTTTTACAACGAAGAGCTCGGGCAGCGGGCTGGGCCTGGCCGTGAGCTATTCAATCATAAAAAAACACGGCGGCCATATCATGTTTTCGCTCGGTACCCGCGGCGGCACAATGTTCGAGATATTGCTCCCCGCGTCCCATGAAGGGGTGAAGAGCGCAAAGCGGCCGCTCCAGGATTCTGAAAAAAGCATGGGCCGTGTACTGGTGATGGATGATGACGAGCTCGTACTGGACATCTGCTCCCGCATGCTTGAGAAGATGGGTTACACCACGGCCAGGGCAAAAGACGGCAGCGAGGCCATAAATATGTACATGGAGGCAAAGGAGAACGGTTCCGGGTTTGACTGCGTGATCATGGACCTTACTATACCAGGCGGTCCTGGCGGGCGCGAGGTAATAAGGGTACTGCGTGAATTTGATCCGGGTGTCAGGGCCATTGTTTCAAGCGGTTATTCCAATGACCCGGTCATGTCGCAGTACAGGGATTACGGCTTTGTCGGCGTCTCGGTCAAACCATATTCGTTTGAAGGGCTGAGGGATGTGGTGAGAAGCGCGATT
>CAYTSF010000046.1:2670-4412 GCA_964440335.1 uncultured Leptospirales bacterium | reverse complement strand
GTGATACCTGAACAGCAGGGCACTGACATGCGCACAATCCGCACGGATTTTACATCGCGCTCCCTGAACAGCTGCCCGAGTTTCTCCCTGTACTCGTCAATGTACGGATCAAGCTTGGGGCAGAACGTGAGCATGCGCCTTCCCTCCAGGTGGTCTCGGTGAAATGTCCCGCAGGCATAGGGCGTACAGTCTGCTGCTGCGAGTATATCTATGCCGCTTCCGTTGAATACGGGCGACATGGGATTCAGGAGCTTCAGTTTAACCGGCCATTGCTCAAGGGCCGGGTATCCTGAACCGGGAGAGGGCGGCGCTGATGCGGCATGTTTATTTTTAAGCATGTTGGCGCCGCCAGGGCAGGAATGGCCGGCTGAGTGAACATGTGCATGAGGTAAGGGTTTCTGCGCCTGCGGCACATCCATCCCCCTGCTTTTTAGTATTGCCACTGCCTCGTTGTAGTATCCTGTTTCGTTATGTTCGATTAAATGTACAAGGTGATCCCTCACTGCATCCGCTCCTGCAGCAATGATGTTTTCCAGAACTTCCGCCTCGCTGTAAGGAGCTGCCTCCTTTGACTCAATGGTGATGGCATCCACCGGGCACCTGCCTATGCATGCGCCAAGGCCGTCGCAGTATGTATCGTTAACCAGCGCGGCTTTGCCGTTGACCATCTGTATGGCGCCTTCCGGGCAGCCGGTTACGCAGTTTCCGCAGCCGTTGCATTTTTCCCTGTCTATTGTAATGATGTCTCTTTTCATTGATTTTTCCCCCATATTCCCTAATCCCCTGTTGCGGGGGCAAATTTTGTAGATTACTAATTTTTGCCCCCTTCGTGAGGGATAAACACGCGAAGTGTTAAATTTCGCTTTTATTAAAAAGCTTGCATATAATATAACCATTCATTGAATGATTGCATTGACCCAGGTCAAGAAGGAGAAAAAATGCCGGGATTTAAAGAGACAATACAGAATAGCCTCTTTTTCGGAGGGATGTCAGACGACCTCGCGACACGCATGGAGAAATCTGCAAAGCCCGAGTTTTTCAGCAGGGATGAGATGATCTTCTTCGAGGGTGACCGCGGTGAGAAGTTCTTCTTTGTTGCAGAAGGCCTTGTGAAAATATACAAGTCAACAGAGAGCGCGCGCGAGGTTGTTCTCAGGCATATCAGGCAGGGTGAGATGTTCGGCGAGGTTATACTGTTCGAGTCGGAGTTTTACCCTGTGAACGCGGTGGCAATGCGTGACACCGGGCTCTACTCGATAAGGCGTGACCTCTTTCTGGGAATGCTGGATGATAAGGAGTTTGTGCGTTTTTTTACAGGCAACCTCTTCAGGAAGATGCGTTACCTTGCTGACAGGGTCTCGTACCTGAACGCATATGACGTCGAGGAGAGGTTCTTCCTGTTTGTAGACGAGCATTTTGGCCTGAGACCTGGGATAAAGACTGACCTGACGAAGGCGGAGGTGGCGGATGCCATAGGCACAATCCCCGAAACCATGTCAAGACTGCTTGCCAGGCTGAAGATGAATGACCTGGTTATATGGGGCAGGGATGAAATGAAGCTGAATGTTGAATACGCCCGGTCTGTTGTGGAGCGGGTAAAGGTGGAATAATGTTAATCCCCGGTTTTTTTCTTGACAATTAGAACATTTGTTCTAATTGTCAATCCTGATGGACACAAAAGAGACAATTCTTGATACGGCGCTTTCCCTGTTTAACAGGGACGGGGCGTCATCTGTTTCAAC
>CAYTSF010000046.1:0-2570 GCA_964440335.1 uncultured Leptospirales bacterium | reverse complement strand
TTCTTGATACGGCGCTTTCCCTGTTTAACAGGGACGGGGCGTCATCTGTTTCAACAAGGCACATAGCGGAGGCCATGAATATCAGCCCCGGCAATCTCTACTACCATTACCGCAACAGAGAGGAGATTGTCCGTGTTCTGATGGAGAGGATGTACTGCGAGTTCAACAACATTTACCTCGGGAGCAAACCGTCCGGTGACCCGGTATCTTCCGTGAGTTCGCTAATGGACAATCCTGTGAGCGTCATGTACAGGTACAGGTTTTTTTACATGGAGCCTGTGAACCTGCTTGAACGGGACCCGCTGCTGAAAAAAATGTATTTTAATATGAAGAAGCGCAGGGTAAAGGATTTCAGTGGGATTTTTGAACTTTTCACAGCTGCGGGAATACTCAGAAAGAATATCACCGGTGATGAGTTTGAAGCGGCCTTTAATAATATATGGGCGCTGAATGAATTCATCATTCAGTCCATGTACATGAACAACGAGAAGATAACAGAAGCGAACATGAAAAAGAACTTTATGAGGATCATGTATATAATCAAGCCGTTTATTACTGAGGAGTACAGGGACAGATTTTTCCCTGGCTGAAATGGAGGATGTATGCCGGTATTTAACAATCCACTGGAAAAACTTGTACTGGGAACGCTGAACCTGGGCCCCGCGCCCATGTACGACATCCTGGGAGGATTTACTTTTTACGCGGTGTCATCCGCTGTGGAACTTAATCTCTTCGAGGCGCTGGATAACAGGCGGATGCCGCTTCCTGAACTTGCGCAGGCCGTGAACTGTGATGCCCGCGGACTTGGAACGCTCCTTGAACTTCTCGAAACACTGGGTTACCTGGATATGAATAAAAGAGGTTACGCGTTGACCCCCATGAGCAGAAAATGGATGATGGGATCATCGGCAGTGAATTTCGCAGAGGGATTTACATATTACCATGAAACAATGAAGGAGCTCTGGCCATATATAGCCGGATCAATGAAAAAGGGTGACGCCAGCATAAACTTCTATGACTGGCTTAAAGATAATCCTGATACTGCTGCTGTATACCAGAAGTTCATGATGTCGCTGGCGTCGCTTGTGCTGCCGGGACTTGTAAAGAAAGTCAGGCTGAAGAATGAATCGGTGCTTGACATAGGCGGCAGTCACGGGCTTTACAGCATCGCTCTCTGCCGCAGCAACCCTGGTATCAAGGTTACAATCATCGATTCAGAATACGCCATGCCGCTCCTGAAAAAGAACATTGCAGATGCCGGGATGGAACACCGGATAAAACTTGTTACCGGGAATTTCATGGAATACAGCTTCAGTGAAAAATTCGGCACAATCCTGCTCTTTAATGTTCTGCATGAGCACGTGGAGGATTATAACCTTCATCTGCTGCGGAGAATACATGAAACACTGGCCGGCAGCGGTTCGCTCATTATACTCGACGGGATGAAGGAAAAAAAGATCTCGCGCATGATGGACCTGGCAGAGAGGATGTACAGCCTGCTCTTTTTTCATTTCCTGGGAGGGAGGAATTATTCCTTCGGCGAGATAAAATCGTGGCTTGATGAAGCGGGATTTTCCCGCACGGGAAGAGATGACCTCCTCTCGTCGGGATTCACTATTGTAAGGGCGCTGCGTTAAAACATCAGGTGTATACCGGCTGAACCTGCGAAGCCGGCATTGCGTTCCTCGTCGTTGATGTCGCGCGAGTACTGGAATCCAACAGCCAGGTTGAGTGATACCCTTTCGAAGAGGATCAGCCTTCCTCCTACGGCGGCGCCCGCGGTCCAGCTTTTCGATGAGCGGTCATCTGCCGGGTAAAAGGGGTCCTTGTACTCTTCAAACCAGTAGCTGCCTCCAACAAGGCCGTATCCTTCAATTATGGCATCTTCCATCACAATCCGGAAAATGTTTCTCTGGAACTCCATGCCGGCATTCCACCACATGTCAACGGTGTAGTCCTTATCGCTTGAATCATCGGGATTTGAGACCTTTGACCGGTCTTCATAAAACATGCCGCTGGCCTTGACCATATAGTCCGGTAAAAACCTGTATCCGTAGCTTATGCCCGCGCCGGAAATTGTTGATGCTTCAGCGCCTAATGAGTGTTTGAATATCTCCTTCGGCTTGTCGCCTGTATCTTTTGCCTCTTCTTCTGAATATGCTGCTGTTCCTGATATACAGGCCAGCACAAACATTATTGCAAGCAGTCTCTTTTTCATAGTCTTCCCATCCCCTTGCATAAATTTATATGCACCTCTGTAAATCAGGTTCTATCATCCTGAACAAATAAGGCCTGATTTAACAGCATTTTTATACTTACGGGAATACCCGGAATTTTACCCGCAGATATTCTCCTGATATAATTTAACAGGAAATTTTGCACCGATCAAGTGCTAATTTGCAACATAACAAAAAAACATGGCGATATTACAGGCAATGATTCGCTGCTAAAAAGGTTGACGGCAATATGGAATTTTATTATTTTATAAAAGATTGTATAATTTATCAGATTATCGGTTTTACAGTGTAACCTTAATGCTTAATAATTACCCGATATCAATCGGGCAAAAA
>CAYTSF010000045.1:12096-21714 GCA_964440335.1 uncultured Leptospirales bacterium | reverse complement strand
GAAGACCCTGAAAGCTACAAGAATATGGCTGACCAGAAGATGAAACAGGGTGACACAAAAGAAGCAATCCGCATACTCGAAGAGGGCCTTCGTAAAACGAAGGGGGACGCCGAGGGTTATTACAACCTGGGGAATATATACATGAAGGCCGGCGAACCGGATGATGCAAAGAGAAACTACAAAAAAGCCATAGAGACTGACCCGAAAAAGGGTAGATATTATCGCGGCCTTGGCGACAGCGAACTTGCGCTTGGTCATAAAGATGAAGCAATCCAGGCATATAAAAAAGCCCTGGAACTTGACCAGACAGATTCTGAATCAGCAGAAAATATCGGCGATATATACGCAGAAAAAGGCGACTACGAAAACGCCCTACTCTACTACAAAAAAGCCCTGGAATACGACAGCAAGGATGACGGCCTCAGGGACAAATACGCCAAACAGCATGAGATCAAAAAAGACAAAGATGATGATGCCGGCAAAAACACAGCATCCGACAAGGGCAAAAATGACAGCATTGAAGGCTCTGATAAAAAAACCGATACAATATCCGACACTACAACAACAGATGATAAAACTATAATAAATGACGCAAACAAGGTCGCGCCCGATGTTCAAAACTGGCGGGAACTGGGCGATAAATACCGCGAGAAGAAGGAATACGAGGACGCTCTCAAGGCATACAACAAGGCTGTTGAAATTGACAAGGGTGATGATTATTCCCATTACTGGAAAGGAAGGATATACTTTCACAACAAGATGTATGAGCAGGCAAAGGAGTCCTTTAAAAAAGCAACAGAAGCTAACCCAAAAAACTCCGATGCTTTTTACAGGCTGGGACAGATCCAGTACATGGAAAACAATTACAGTCAGGCTGTGCAATCATTCAATAAGGCTATAGCATCTGACCCTGACAATGCAAGAATATACTACGCCCGGGGTCTTGCAAAGCAGCAGCTCAACGATAAAACGGGCGCTATGAAAGACTTCATGAAAGCTATTTCTCTTGATCCGAAAATGGACAGGGCCTATTACAGCATTGGGACAATCCACCTCGAATCAAAAAACTACAGCGAGGCGCTGAAGTACTTTTCGAAGGACCTGGAGCTGCGCCCCAATAACGCTGACACCAATTTCAAGCTTGGCGAGACCTATCATGAGATGAAAAGTTACACCAACGCCGTAAGTTTCTACGAAAAGACCATTGCAATTGACCCTCAATACTACCAGGCTTTTTTCAACCTTGCACTGATACACCAGATTAAGAAAAATCACAACGAGGCCATAGCCCTCTTTCAGAAAGCATCCGAAATCAAGGGCGGCGACGCTGCCTGCTTTTATGAAATAGGCAAGGCATATGAGGGGCTGGGTAATGAAACCCAGGCAATAGCATTTTATGAAAAGGCCATAGAAAATAATCCATCCTACACAAACGCCTACATAAACCTGGGAAGGATGTATTACAATAAAAAGATTTTTGACAAGGCACTGGAGCAGTTCAGGAAAGCTGTTGACAATTCTCCAAAATCAGCCAACGCGCACTATAACCTGGCCAATGTTTACCGAGAACTTAAAATGTACGACGATGCAATCGAGGAGTATACTATTACCGCATCCCTCAACCCGATGGACCCAAAAGTATATTTTGACATGGGCATAACCTACAAAAACCAGAACAGCTACGAGAAGGCAGTATCAGCCTTTGAAAAATCCCTGCAGCTGAACTCATCCCTGGTCGAGGCGCATGAAGAACTGGGTATGATATATTACAGGAACCTTAAAAACAACCAGAAAGCAATATATCATTTTGAAAAAGTACTTTCATTAAAACCAAACCATCCCGATGCTGACAAGATAAACTCTATCCTCAACTCAATAAAGGGTAAATAGATGAAAAGAATCATATATGGCCTCTATATGCCGGTAATTATTACCGGCATTTTTTCATGCATGAGTTACAAACTCCCCGACAATTTAAATAATGATTTTTCCACCAGGGGCCCTCTCACAAATGACGTTTTCCAGGTTATCGTAACCAGAAGCCCTGATAAAGGAATTAAAACACATACAGGACAGAGAGAAAACGCGCGTAACACGGCAAAGAACAACATCCAGACCGAATGCATTCTCCAGATGCTTCAGTATTACACCCAGCAGAAAAAACTTACCGAATCCGACATCCCTCGGGACCAGCTTGCCGTTATCAAAGAGAAACTGTCAGACTTCGCAGAGGATGCCAGGATTGAACAGGAGTATTTTCTTGCGGATAATTCCGCTGTGCTCATTGTAAGGATATATGAATACAACATTGCCAATAAAATTTTAAATTATTAAACCTCTGTTCATGTAAATCAGAAATACTCCGATATATATATTATACCTGCAGGTGTATTAACATCATAAACGCGCAGGTAAATCCATTACCGGATGAAGACCTGATGAAAAAAATAATCCACTCCTCTATTATCTTTTCATTAATCGTTTTTACATTTCTTTTCTGCGGAAAAGAAATCCTGAAAACAGACACGGATAATACAGACAAAGATAACAATAATAAAAAAAGTGACATTTTCAAAGAGGATTTTAAGCAGACAGGCTGGATCAGCGAGACCAGGTACAGGGCAGTAATATACATTTTTACGTTCGATGAATGCAGGTCAAGCACCAGGGAACAGATAGAGGAAAAAATAAAATTTGAAGCCATAAAGCAGCTTCAGTATGAACTTAACGGCACCATTAACCGGAACCGCTACCCGAAAATTAAAAATCTTGTAGACAATTACGGAATTCTGAAGCCAGATGTGATCGAATGCAGTGAAAATAATATATTTTATTTTGACATTGAAAAGAACGATCTCAAGCTTGAATTTCAGAACATAAAAAATATCAAATAACAGGGCACGCATATGCTGAACAGAATTCTTCTCACAGTTATTATCATTCCACTGTCATTTTTTATTGCCGCTGCACAGTCTGACCAGCTCACGATCAGGAAACAGTCAAAGGCAATTCAGAAAATAATCGCCTGCGAAAAAGACGAGAACAGAAAAAACCAGCTGATCGAAATTATCGATTATGTTGATACTAATTACGGCGACCTCTATAATCAGCTGAAAAAAGGCGGTAAGGTAACGGTTTATTTCGGACCAGCCCACGGCAAAGATAATACCGGTGAATGGCGCGGGACAACAACCAACAGGGTCGGAGTTTCAGGCTTACCTGAAGAATACTATTCAATACAGTATTCAAGAAAACTTTACAACATGCTTAAAAACAACAAATTCATCAGGGTGGTCGCCAAGCCTGAATACCAGGATGTTCTTGATGGCAAGAGCGAATCATATCATTACATGCCTTTCAAGGAAGTGATGCAGCGTGCAAAAGAGGCGGACGCTTTCATCGTAATCGAAATGCACATGAATAACGTGGCGATTTTCAATAAGGCAGACGGCCTTGTGAACATGCCGGGCATACACATGGCGCGTGACACTTCCGGAAGAAAGATGCTGATTAACATTAAAGGGAAAAACACCGGTTTTATGACGCTCTACAACAAGTATGATGCAAGCGGCTTCTCCAGGCAATACGCTGTCAACATTAGACAGTC
The DNA here is from genome assembly GCA_964440335.1 of uncultured Leptospirales bacterium. Classification (GTDB taxonomy): domain Bacteria; phylum Spirochaetota; class UBA4802; order UBA4802; family UBA5550; genus JAAYBQ01. Next base: position 18,107 of record CAYTSF010000045.1, on the reverse strand, counting down.
CCTTGTAAAAAAAGGATACGTTGCGAACAACTGGGAGTTCGGCGCTGTTGCCGATGACAGGTTCACCTACTATTATTATTTTCCCATATCGGTGATTTATGAATGCGGTTTCATTTCAGATATTGATGAGGAAAAAAAGCTGCTTACAGAAGAGTACATGGACGGTATGGTACAGAGCCAGTACGATATGCTCCTTAAAACATTTAAAGACATGTTTGGAATTGACCTCTCAGGAGATGATATTAAAATTACAGAAAAGGATTTCTCTGACAACATAGAACTGCTCAAACTTGCACGCATCGCGATTTTCTACATACAGGAGGCAGATACGTCGCAGGTAAATCTCGCAATAGGCGCAATGAAGAAAAACTACTACTATGGTTCGCACAAGGGTGTGATAGACTATTACTCGTCAATTGCGAAAATGCTGAATAATTGTGACTCACTGTACAATAAAGGCATGAAATTTAAAAACAAAAAAAAATATTCAAAGGCCCGCAAATACTTTGTCTATGCAAAGAACAGCCTGAGGAACAATGAACTCTTTAAAGGCTACCGGCAGAAATACAACGGGGCCATATATGGCAACAGGGCCAGAACTGAAAAAAAAGAGACTGTCGCTACGGATAAACCCGCAACAGAAAAAAAAGTTATCAAACGCCCGCTCAAGGAGACTTCGGTCGCAGTTAAAAAAGCCCCGGTAAACAGGCCGGTAATCCTGATCATACGCAAAAACCAGTCGATTGATAAATCTGTTGAAGATGCGCTTGCTGCTGATGGTGACACCTCAAAAAAAATAACTGAATCGCTGCGGGACTACAAAGTTTACTCATACAAAAAAGTTAAACAGTACTCAAAGAAGAAAAAGAAAAACGTATGGGTTACAGTAAAAAACCCAAAAAAATACAGCTTCTACGAGGGAATATACCTCGTTACCCTTGACAAAAACCTGAACGTTGTAAAGGCTGAGAGGGTGTCGTCTGTATACCTTAATCCTGATAAATACCAGAACCAGCAGTATCTGAAGAATTCATACTTTGCAGAAACAGAAAGAGAAAAAGACTACTGATTATCCCCCATGGGCAGGCAAGCCGTATAATTTCTTCGGCGATTATCTGTACAGTAAATATTCCTGCCGGGTACTGAAGCTTCCGGTCAACGCAGGCCTTTCCTGCCCGAACCGGGACGGTACTCTGGGCAAAGGGGGCTGCATATTCTGCTGCGAAGATGGGTCAGCCTCTCCCACTACGCACGGCTCGTCATCCGTAACCAGCCAGATGCAAAATGCGATCGACACCTTCAGGCGCTCATACAGGGAGACATCCTACATAGCATACCTTCAGGCATTCACCAATACCTACGGCACAATTGCTGAACTAAAACGAATTTATGATGAAGCGGTATCCTTCCCCGGAATAACAGGACTCATGATCGGAACAAGGCCCGACTGCATAAACGATGAAATCCTCTCACTCATTAAAAGCTATGACCGCAGTGGATTTGAACTATGGATTGAAACAGGCATGCAGACCGTACACGACAGAAGCCTGGGGTTTCTCGAACGCCGTCATTCATGGGTCTGCACACTGGAGAGCATCAATGCAATTAACAGTTACGGCATAAAACACTGCGTGCATGTTATACTGGGAATCCCCGGTGAGAGCTGGAACGATATGATGAAAACAGCCGAAACCATATCAGCACTTCCTGTTAATGGCGTCAAGCTTCACCATTTTCATGTTATACGCGGTACCAGGCTGGAAAGGATTTACAGGAACGATGAACTTCCTCTCATGTCAATGGGTGAATATGTTTCAACCCTTTGTGATTTTATTGAAAGGCTCAGGCCTGATATTACAATTCACAGGCTTGCCGGAGACAGGCTCGAGGAATCCCTTGTGGCTCCGCGATGGGGCCTGCACAAGGGTACTGTGCTTCAGGCCGTCACTGATGAGTTTGAGAAGCGCTGCACTTACCAGGGCTTTTTGTACCAGGAAAAGGATATATAATGAAAATAGCGGTTGCCATGAGCGGCGGTATAGATTCATCGGTAGCCGCATTGATACTTAAAGAACAGGGCCACGATGTGACGGGGATTACCGCACGTTTCCTGGACCACGGCGATGCCAATGATCTTATCTTTAGCAGCTCCCTTCATGATGCAGAAACTGTTGCAGAACACCTGGGAATCGCGCACCATTCATTCGACTTTTCAACAGAGTTCAGCAGGCTTGTTATTGACCCCTTCTGCAGCGAGTACCTGGCCGGCAGGACGCCAAATCCCTGCATCATCTGCAACCACACGGTAAAGTTCAGGCTTCTAATTAACGCGGCACATGAACTGGGCTGCGAAATGCTTGCCACAGGTCACTACGTTATAAAAAAAGAAGCCGGGGGCAGATATTTTCTCTCAATGGCAGCCGATGAAAACCGCGACCAGTCATATTTCCTCTGCCTCCTCAGCCAGGAACAGCTCTCACATTCCATGTTTCCGCTGGGGACTTTCACTAAGGCCGCAATCCGCCAAAAAGCAGAGGAAAATAACATTAAAATCCATGACAAGCCCGACAGCCAGGAGATATGCTTTATACCAGCCAACGATTACATAAGCTTTATTGAAAAAAGAACAGGGGTAATGCCAGCCCACGGCCGCATAACAGACAGTTCAGGAAAAGTGCTGGGTACCCATAACGGCATACACAGGTACACTATCGGCCAGCGCAGGGGACTTGGCATCTCCGCACCTGAACCGCTTTATGTTACAGGGATTGACTGTTCCGGAAACAGGATAATCGCAGGTTACAGGGATGAGCTCATGGTAGAGGGGCTTGTTACATCCGACACACACGACATGAAGTACAGCATTGAAACCGGTACCCGCGCCTATATCAAGACAAGGTCAACACAGAGGCCGGTAAGCGGCACGGTTGAACGCAACGGCGGCAGGTTTATAGTCCGCTTTGATGGTCCCATGACCGGAATTTCACCAGGACAGACAGCTGTTTTTTACGACATAGAACACGATATTATTGGCTGCGGTAAAATCGTAAGCAGCATAAAGCACTTCTGAATGTACCACTGAAGCTTTACAGTTTAATCCTTGTTATTCTGCTCATCTGCATGGGGATGGTACATATTGTAGACACGCTTGAGCCTTCCCTTTGTTGTGTGCGTATAGACCTGTGTTGTCGAGATGCTGCTGTGCCCCAGCATCTCCTGGACAGCACGTATGTCGGCACCGTTGTTAAGCAGCTCCGTGGCAAAGCTGTGGCGCAGGGTATGAGGTGTAAGCTTGTGTGAAAGGCCCGCCTCCCTGCCCCGCTTTATTACAATGTTGTACATCCCCTTTACTGATATTCTTTCACCGCTTTTATTGATGAAGAGAGGTTCAGTGAGCCTGCCATGTTCCCTCTTCCGCAGTTCAAGATAGTGATTCATTAATCCAGCCGCCTCTGATGTAAGGAACACGAACCTGTCAACGCTCCCCTTGCCTGTCACCTTCAGTCTTCCGGCAGAGATATCCATGTCGGGAATCGACGCGGCCTGGAGTTCGGATATCCTGGAACCGGTTGAAAAAAAAAGCGAAAGAAGTGCCTTGTCCCTTGCCTGCATGAGCCCATCAGCGGGAAAATCAATCAGGGCTTCGTATTCCTTCAGGTAGAGGAATGCAGGGAGCCGCGTCTCCCGTTTGGGGAAGGCAACCCTTGCTGCCGGATTTGACTGGATAATATTTGCGCGGTAAAGGAACATGAAGAATGATTTGATTGATGCCACTTTACGTTCAATTGATGATTTTTTGAGTTCCCTCTGGTAGCAGTAGTCAAAAAAATCCCGCAGATCTGCCGTTGTTATGGTAGAGATTTCCGGATCGCCATCTTTTATTTCGCAGTTCAGTTCATAGTATCCTTCAAAAGAAGGGGGGATGTTATCCCCCGCAAGAAAGTCCCTGAGCTGCCAGAGGTCGCGCTGGTATTCCTCAACTGTTTTCAGCGAATAATTCTTCTCGACCCTTATATGGTCGATGAAAGAATCAATATATGAATACATCACGCATCCTGGTCTTCATCCGGTTCAACTGCAGGAGCATCTTCATCGAGCAGTTCAAGTTTAAAGTCGCAGGATGGATTGTGGCACACCAGTTCCTCGCCCCTCCCCTTTATCTTTTTAGTAAAGAGAAGCCTGTCGCACTTGGGGCAGTTCCTGTCAGAGGGGGTTTCGCGAGTGAGAAACTCGCATCCGGGATAATTGCTGCACCCGTAAAAGACCCCGCGCCCGCCTGAAGAGGCGCGCTTTACAACATTTCCATCGCACCTGGGGCACTTGCCGATGGGCAGTGCCTTTGAGTTTCTGCATTCAGGAAAACCCGTACAGGCAAGGAAGAACCCGAACCTGCCGAGTTTCTTGACCATTTTTTTACCGCACTTTTCGCAGACAAAATCGGTCTCCTCGTCGAGTATCCCTTTCATCTCCTCTATGTTATGTTCGGCCCTGTCCAGCAGCTCCTTGAACGGGCCATAGAATTCCTCGAGCATGTCTGACCAGTCAGTCTCTGCACCTTCAACCCTGTCGAGCTTCTCCTCCATCGCGGCGGTAAAATCAATAGAGACAAGGGGGGCGAAATTATCAGACATTATGTTATTTACAATTTTACCAAGAATTGTAGGCACCATCTGCTTGCCTGAACGGACCACGTAATAACGTTTGATAAGGGTATCGATTGTCGGCGCATAGGTGGATGGCCGGCCTATACCTGATTCTTCAAGGAACTTAACGAGTGATGCGTCGTTAAACCTTGGCGGCGGAGTCGTAAAGTGCTGTTCAGATTTGTACTCGGTTACGTTTACCGTGTCTCCCTCTTTCAGCGCGGGGAGCACATTCTTTTCGGTCCTTGATGTTTTTTCTATCTCGGTAAAACCTTTAAAGAGCACACGGTTCCCGCCTGCCTTGAAGAGGTAATCACCGCATTCAAGGTTTACAGTTATAACTTCTGAGAGTTCGGGGGTCATCTGTGAGGCTATAAACCTGCGCCATATCATGTCATAGAGCCTGTACTGGTCGCGCGTAAGGTCATCTTTTATCGAATCAGGAGACCTGTTAACATCTGCGGGCCTGATCGCCTCGTGCGCGTCCTGGGCATTCTTTTTCATCTTGAAAAAATTCGGCGAAGAAGGAAGATACTCAGGCTTGAAATTTTCCGCAATATAGCCCCTGACCATCTTGAGCGCATTATCAGCAACCCTGGTTGAGTCAGTCCTCATATACGTGATCAGACCTGAAGGTCCATAACCTTTGAGATCTATTCCCTCGTATAACTGCTGGGCAACCATCATAGTCTTTTTTGATGTAAAACCAAGCCTGTTTGCCGCGTCCTGCTGCAGTTTGCTGGTAGTATACGGGGCCGGGGCCTTGCGTTTTCTTTCGGTCTTTTTTATTTCGGTAACTTCAAGGTTACGCCCGGCAACAGCTTTAAGTATTTGATCTACCTCGGATTTTGATCCCGGCTTAATCTTCTCATTTTTAAAGTAAGCAAGGGACGCGCTGAATTCTCTGCCTCCGGCGTCGCACATGGCGTCAATGGACCAGTATTCAACAGGGATGAACCTGACGATCTCCTCCTCCCTGTCGCATATAACCTTGAGGGCTGCGGACTGTACCCTGCCTGCAGAAAGGCCGCGCTTGACTTTCTTCCACAGGATCGGGCTGATGTTATATCCCACAAGCCTGTCAAGTACCCTGCGCGCCTGCTGCGCATTCACAAGGTCCATGTTGATGTCCCTGGGATGCGCGACTGCCTCTTTAACCGCGGATTCGGTAATCTCGTTGAATTCAATCCTGTGAATATTGCTGTTCTTCGGGGTCAGGACATTCGAAAGGTGCCATGATATCGCTTCACCTTCGCGGTCGGGGTCAGTGGCGAGCAGAACGCTTGAAACAGCTGACGCGAGTTTTTTAAGCTCATTAAGGATTTTAGCCTTACCGCGTATGGTAATATATTCCGGCTTAAACCTGTT
>CAYTSF010000045.1:10876-11996 GCA_964440335.1 uncultured Leptospirales bacterium | reverse complement strand
AAAGAGTAAGCCCATGTGGTATGCGAAATATGTTTACTTCCGTAATTTTATGATTGCAAATAAAAAGCTGCGGAATGCCTCTGCATAAACAAGCCTCTTAAAAACACGGAGAATCCCCTGTGGACCATGGCACCGTCAGTACCCAGAATTATTTTACCCGGAACACGGCTGGAATATCAGCAGTTGAGTTTTTCTGGGGCCTGGCCCTGCCTGTACTTTTTGAATCAACGTTTCTGCAGCTTTTCCTTAAAAACATAGGTGCCTCTAACAGGGTCATAGGGCTGGTGCCTGCCATATGCTCCGCAGGAATCATGGCTACAGGACTTATTTCTGCATATTTTACATCACACCTCGTAAATAAACGCAGGGCCGTTATCATAACACACGCTGTTGCGGCAGTTCCGCCATTTATATTCGGCATCATGCTTATGGTAATACCTGCCCATGGCAGGGTGGCAATGTTTCTTCTGTGCTATACATCTTTTGCCCTGATGCTCGGCCTGACGCTGCCGGTGTGGCAGAACTTTATTGTTAATATTTTCAGTCCCGAAAAAACAGTAAGGGCCCTCTCTGTGATGATGACAACCCAGATGGCAGCACGTTTTACAGGGAGCCTTGTAATATTCAGGGTGGTTGAAAAATATTCCATGTCAGTTCAAAGCGCAGCCATGGTATTTGTTTTCACCGGACTCTTCATGTTTGCCGGGTCTTTTCTCTTTCTGATAGTATATGAACCGGCACCGGAAGAAAAAACCTTACGCCCCAGGCACACTTTGAAAAGCATGTTCGCATCGGCCCGGAACATTTTCCGCGACAGGAACTACCTTCTGTTCCAGTACGGCTTTGTTGAACCTCATGCGACAATTGCGATTATCTCATTTTACGCCAACTATGCAGTTGAATATGCGGGGATTGAACCCGCTGTCGCAGCAGGGCTTTTTGCAGGCGTCATATACACTGCGAACTTCCTGACCAATATCCTCCTCGGATGGCTCGATCTTTTATCTCTTAAAAAAAAGTTCCTGCTCGCAAGGGCGGCAGCTATTACAGGTACCATAATCCTGCTTGCAGCTCATGACCTGGCCATGTTTCTTGCGGCAAGTTTTATCTACGGCATAGC
>CAYTSF010000045.1:5195-10776 GCA_964440335.1 uncultured Leptospirales bacterium | reverse complement strand
AAAAAATAAGGATAAAATTTTATGCATAGCAATTTATGGTGGGTAGGATTCGGTATAATGATCTTTTTACTTCTTGCCCTTGATATAGCTGTTTTCAACAGGAAGAGCCATGAAGTCAAACTCAAGGAGGCGATCCTCTGGTCGGCATTCTGGATAACACTGGCACTTCTTTTTAACATAGTGGTATATGTCTATTATGGCCATGAAAGTGCACTTCAATACCTTACAGCCTATCTTGTTGAAAAATCGCTCAGCATGGACAACCTCTTTGTCTTTCTCATGATTTTTACCTATTTCAAAGTACCTGCGCGATACCAGCACAAGGTTCTGTTCTGGGGGATTATCGGAGCCCTTGTCATGAGGCTTGTATTCATCTATGCGGGAATCACACTAATCAACAAGTTCCACTGGATTATTTATGTGTTCGGAGTTATGCTCATCTATTCCGGTATCCAGATGCTGAAGAATGAAGACCAGGAGATCCATCCCGAAAAAAACCCTGTACTCAAACTGTTCAGAAAGGTCATGCCTGTAACTAAAAGGTACCATGACGGCTGGTTCTTTATCAGAAAAAATAAAGTGATATACGCTACTCCGCTTTTTGTAGTAATGATCGTTATTGAAACATCAGACCTTATTTTTGCCGTGGATTCCATACCGGCAGTCCTCGCCATATCAAGCGATCCATTCATCGTGTATACCTCAAATATAATGGCCATACTCGGCCTCAGGGCTCTCTTCTTCGCGCTGTCCGGAGTCATGAACATTTTTGAATACCTGCACTACGGTCTTTCCTTTATACTTGTGTTTATTGGCGTCAAGATGCTCATAGATAAATTCTACGAAATAAATATCTTCGTTTCACTTGCAGTGATTTTTTCCATACTCACAATATCGATACTCGCTTCTGTTATTCACGCCGGCAGAACAGAAGATTCTACCGAATAATTTTTAAGCAGGGTTTGATTTAGAAGCTGTCCCCCCTTACATTAATAAAAAGGGGGGACTTTTATGAAAAAACTGCTTATAATACTCCATGTAATAATACTCGCGTCATCATGCAGGGAAAGTGATGAGAAAAAAGCCTATGTTGCCGGGTTCTCAGGAAATGTAAAAGTCAATGGCGAGGCAGTAAAGGAAACGGGCCTCAGCATTAAATACAATGACATTGTCGAAACTGCATCCGACTCATACTGTGATATAATTATCGACGAAAAAAATATTCTGAGGATAACAGGCAACAGCCGTCTTGTATTCAGGATATCAGGCCAGGAAAACATCCTGCAGCTTGACAGGGGCTGGATGGCTGCTGTTGCAAAAAGGAAATTCACCCGCGATGGCACCTTCATGATTAAAACCCCTACAGTAACAGCAAGTGTCCGGGGCACATCCTTCTGCATAAAAGTCGAAAACTCCAGCAGCACATATTTCTGCGTATGCAACGGCTCTGTAACTCTTGCGGGGACCGACGGTTCTTCAGCAGAAACAGTTACTGCCGCACAGCATGCAGGGCGCAGGTTTTCCCAGGACAGGGGGAGCGGGTTTCTTACGATTGACAGGAACCCCGGGCTTCTCTACCATGATAATTCAGACATAGACAGAATCGCGGCAATTATAAATGAGAGGATCGACTGGTCAAAACCCTACAACCGGTAATCACCATAATAATAACATAAAACTTTGGTGAGACTCAAAAAACCTACATACGGACCTGGCGTACAGTTTTCAGTATATGGATTTAACATAACTGTATCAAATAGAGTCCGTGTATCAAAGCATAATTATTGACACCTAAAGTAAAATCTGGATTATGGCCAGCAGACTTGCATACCCCCGGAGCCGACCCTGCCCGATCAGGCGCAGATTTATGGCCGGAGAATCAGTTAAACTGGAGATATGAATGAAACCATTTAAAAAAGTACTCATTGCAAACAGGGGCGAAATAGCCATTCGAATAATAAGGGCGTGCCATGAACTTGGCATACGCACAGTAGCCGTATACTCCAAGGAGGATAAATACGCCCTCTTCAGGACCAAGTCCGACGAATCATACCTTATAGGCAACAGCAAGGGGCCCATTGAAGCCTATCTTGGAATAGACGAGATCATCAGCCTTGCGCAAAAAAAAGGTGTGGATGCCATCCATCCCGGATACGGTTTCCTTGCTGAAAATCCCGGTTTCTCAAAGAAATGCCTTGAATCAGAAATAGTGTTCATCGGGCCCACAGCTGAAATGATGGACAGCCTGGGTGACAAGATCAAGTCCAAGATTGTGGCGAACAGCGTGGGCGTACCTGTAATCAAAGGTGTTGAACAGCCCATTAGAAGCGATGCGGAAGCAGTCCATTTTGCTGAGCAGTGCGGTTACCCGATCATGCTGAAGGCTTCAGCGGGAGGTGGCGGCCGTGGCATGCGCATTGTGCGAAACAGCGACCAGCTTATACCGGAATTTCATAATGCCCGGAACGAGGCGCGCAAGGCATTCGGAAGCGAGGATATTTTTATCGAAAAATATCTTGAGTCACCCAAACATATAGAGGTACAGATTCTTGCGGACAATTACGGCAATACGCTGCATCTTTTTGAGAGGGACTGTTCAATCCAGCGCCGGCACCAGAAGGTAATCGAATTCACTCCGGCGCTCTCAATAACAGAAGAAAAAAGGCTGCAGATATGCAATGACGCCATAAAAATCGCAAAGGCCGTGAACTACAGGAACGCCGGGACAGTCGAGTTTCTTGTTGATAAAAACGGCAACCACTACTTCATTGAGATGAATCCCCGCATACAGGTTGAACATACTGTAACAGAGGTCGTTACGGGCATAGACATAGTACAGAGCCAGATTCTTGTCGCACAGGGATACAGGCTCGATTCCCCCGAGATTGGACTCGGGAGCCAGGACGATGTCAAGTCAAGGGGATACGCCATCCAGTGCAGGGTTACAACAGAGGACCCTGGAAACAACTTTGCCCCTGACACGGGAAAAATAGATGTGTACAGGACCGGTTCGGGTTATGGCATAAGGCTCGACGGAGGAAATGGGTACACCGGCTCGGTTATCAGCCCGTACTATGACAGCCTGCTTGTCAAGATCACTGCACACTCCCGTACATTCGGTGATGCAATAAATAAATCCAAGCGTTCGCTGCGCGAACTTGTGATCGCAGGCGTAAAGACCAACGAGGCGTTTCTGCTCAATGTTCTTTCACACCCCACATTCATCAAAGGGGAATGTTCAACAGACTTCATTGAGAAGACACCCGAGTTGTTTGACATAAGGCCGAAAGAGGACAAGGAGGCCAAGCTGCTCCGTTACTTTGGAGAAAAGGCAGTAAACGAGTCTTCGGCAATCCGTAAAGAGTACGACATCCCCAGGGTCCCGAAACACCCGGACCCCGGCTCGCTGAAGGGGACAAAGCATATCCTTGACACAAAAGGGCCCGAAGGCGTTGTTGAATGGGTCAGGGAACAGAAAAAACTTCTTATTACTGATACAACATTCCGGGATGCACACCAGTCGCTCATGGCAACAAGGCTCCGCACCTATGACATGTTGAAGATCGCCGATGCTACAGCAGGTCTTGCCGGCGACCTCTTCTCACTTGAGATGTGGGGAGGCGCAACATTTGATGTAGCCTACAGGTTCCTCCGCGAAGACCCCTGGAAAAGGCTTGAGGAACTAAGGAAACGCATACCCAATGTAATGTTTCAGATGCTCCTGCGCGGTGCTAATGCAGTCGGTTATACCAACTACCCGGATAACCTTATACGCTCATTTATCCGGGAATCGTCACAGAGCGGAATCGATGTATTCAGAATATTCGATTCCCTCAACTGGCTGAAGGGCATGGAGGTCGCCATCGATGAAGTGCACAAATCCGGCAAGATCGTCGAGGCATGTGTATGCTACACCGGTGACATCCTTGATAAATCAAAAACAAAATACAACCTTGACTACTACGTACAGACCGCAAAGGAGCTCGAAAAGATGGGCTCCCATATACTCGGCATCAAAGACATGTCGGGTCTGCTGAAGCCCTACGCGGCAGAGATGCTCATCAAGGCGCTGAAGGATAGCATATCCATACCAATACACCTGCATACCCACGACACCAGCGGAAACGGCGTTGCAACACTGCTCCTGGCAGCCGAGGCAGGCGTTGACATTGTTGACAGCTGCTTCAACAACATGTCCGGCCTCACCAGCCAGCCGGCACTAAACTCAATAGTTGCGGCGCTGCAGCATACGGATCGCGAGACTGGACTTGAGCTTGACGGCATACAGGAACTCTCCGACTACTGGGACGACATCAGGCCCATATATGAGCAGTTTGAATCCGGCCTCAAATCGGGCACAGCCGATGTCTACAAGTACGAGATCCCCGGCGGGCAGTACTCTAACCTGAAACCCCAGGTTGAAAGCTTCGGCCTTGGACATAAGTTCAAGGAGGTGAAGGAGATGTACATGAAGGTCAACGCCATGGTTGGCGATATTGTCAAGGTTACCCCTTCCTCAAAGATGGTTGGCGACATGGCCATATTCATGGTGAAAAACGAACTTACCCCTGAGAACATTGTTGAAAAAGGGAAAGACCTTTCATTCCCCGACTCGGTAGTTTCATATTTTGAAGGAATGATGGGACAGCCCGTTGGAGGATTCCCTGATGATATCCAGAAAATCGTTCTCAAAGATAAAGCTCCAATCAACTGCAGGCCGGGCGAATTACTGGAACCTGTTGATTTCGACGCTGTTGGGAAACACCTGAGCCAGAAGCACGGCATAACACCGACAATGAAGGACATACTCAGCTATTCACTATACCCGAAAGTAATTGATGAATATATAGTCTTCAAAAAGAATTATGGAGACCTGAGCAGGATGGAAAGCCCGCTGTTTTTTGACGGACTGAAGCGCGGTGTACCTGCGGAGGTTGAAGTTGAGGAGGGAAAAATATTCATCATTCAGCTTGTTCAGATCGGAAAGATCGACAGTGAAGGCAACAGGCCTGTAACATTTGAAGTCGATGGCAACAGGCGGGCAATAACCATCACCGACAAGACCTACAGGTCTGAAAAGGCCGTTACAGTTACAGCCATGGCTGACCCTGCAAATCCCAATGAAATCGGAGCAAGCATTCCCGGTACGGTGTCCAAGATACTTGTAAAAGAGGGAGATGCATTCACTTCTGACAAGAGCCTTATCGTTATTGAAGCCATGAAAATGGAAACCAATATCAAGCCCCAGGGCAACGGCAGGGTCAGGGAGATCCTCGTAAAGGAGGGGCAGCAAGTCAGGGCTGGTGAACTCCTCATGAGGCTTGACCTGGAATAAAAATTGTCATCATCAAATTATGTAGAACAGCCGGCCTTATAGCCGGCTTTTTGTTTTTTAAAAAATATTTGACGAAGCAATATTTTAGTATTATATTAAAAACTAATGTAACAACGTGCCATTATCAGCCACTATTATTAAACAATGAGGATGAATATGAAAAAAAACAATTTAACAAAATATACCCTGAGCGGGATAATACTAATGGCATTTCTTTTTTCATGCGGAAGCATTGCTCCTGAAGCA
>CAYTSF010000045.1:0-5095 GCA_964440335.1 uncultured Leptospirales bacterium | reverse complement strand
TACTTTCCCTGCATGAGAGTGCCATACCTTGTCTTCAACAGTACACTGTTAGTTACGAGGTCGGAAATACCCTCGGCCATGTCCATGTCCGATATCCTGCTCTCTGCGGCCTGTAGGTTTATGTAATAGTAGCTCTTTCCCTCTATGCGAAAAGTGAGGATGTTTGCCTTCACCCCCTGCATCACTCTTTTTACCGTAAGCGCTTTGAGCACCCTGTCAGCAATATCAATGGCCTTTTCCGGATTATGGACAACATCAATCTCATCGAGGCCCAGGCCTGTAGAGGTAAGCTCACTAATAACATTTACTTTGTTGAACTGCGTGAACTTCGCATTCATGTCAATCTGTGCAACGAGCTGTTCTATCTCTGTCTGGATCAGTTCCCGGTCCTCAGCACCCAGAATGCCGTTAGTCGCAGATACTGCCAGTTCCCTGATCCTCTGTACAATATCCTGGTCCTGCCCTATCATCGATTCCACGAAGTTATGCAGGTTTCTCATGTCTTCATCGTTCATGGAATCTCGCTTTATCTGCTCAAGCATCGAGTCCATCTTCTCTGACACAGCCAGTCCCGCAGGGTCATCGGCAGATGTATTGATGCGTTTCCCTGAAGATAAACGGTTCAGTATCCTGTTAAAGTTGGCCTCACCGATTTTTGCCTGGGTGAGTATATAAGTATCTGCTCCGCGGTTGTATACGATAAAATTCGCGCCATCGGGGACATATATGGAATTATTTCCACCCGCAATGGCAAAAAGGGATATCAATAAAAAACAGAATGAGTACAATAATTTGTTCATGATTTTTTAGTGTTCATATACAGCCGGGCTGTATATGAACATGTTTGTATACATCAAATTAAAAACCAAGTGTTTCGTATAATTCATCCGGAGTTGCATTTGAATCCACAATTACTGTTTCCCCTGATTTTTTGAAAATCCTGACGTTTGATGTGCCATCAATCTGCTGCGCGAGCTTTTTCATTTCATGGCCGTTCCCCACAAGCCATGTATTCGTTTCAGGGCTGTATACCAGTTCTCCGGTTGCCCCTGCGTTTTTCCCCTCGAGCTGTACAACATGGAACCTGTTCTGTGTTGCCTCAATTTTGTAAAGGTTGCCTTCAAGTCTCACATACTGTACCTCTTTCTCGCCGGGCTGCATTGCTACCGGGTTTGAACCTGTCCAGAACTCAAGTGAATTGAATATCAGGACATCGGCAAGTAAACCGATTTCATAGATCGGAACAATACATAAAACAAGGAAGCCGATCCACTGCAGCCACTTGTTGCCAAGGCCTTTATTAAAGCTGTAGATTTTGCCTGTGAGTCCAAAAGAACCTATACATCCCTGAAAAGTCGCCAGTCCCATGGCAAGGGAAAGCGCGATTGCGATACTCTTTTTTTTCATAAATGATCTCCTTTTTGTTAAAATTTTCAGATATGTTAACATACCTGCGTTTGAAGAATCCATTTTGCATGAATCGTTTTTCTGTATAGGAATTGCCATGCCCCCACACAGAACATACAGGAAAGTAAACAAATCTAAATAATTAGTTTTAGTATAAAATTTAAACTATTACCAATATAATTAACTCCCGGAAACAATTCAAATTATTTTCATTATGAATTTCATCGAAAACGGATAGATCAGTTCGTGTTATTCCGTTCTTAAACAATTGTTTTATAGGGTATTGCGAGCGTGTTTCATTTCCATATAATATCACTGTTTACGTGAAGCCGAAGTCCCGCATGAACCCGGTATAAAATTTTTTATGGAATTTCATTGACTTTCAGATAAGCGGTTTACTATTGTAGCCAATTTTTAATTTACCGGGAGGATTTCTCTTGTTCAAACCAAAATTTTTCTCATTGATGAAGACCTACACCCGCGAACAGATCATGAAGGACATTACCGCAGGACTCGTTGTTGCGATCATTGCCCTCCCGCTATCCATTGCGCTGGCCATTGCCTCCGGCGCATCGCCCGAAAAAGGTCTTCATACTGCAATAATTGCAGGCTTTCTTATTTCATTTCTTGGTGGCAGCCGTGTCCAGATCGGCGGCCCTACAGGCGCATTCGTCATCATCGTATTCGGAATTGTCCAGCAGCACGGTATTGACGGGCTCATCGTAGCAACTGTCATGGCCGGAATTTTTCTTATTATTTTCGGACTTATAAAACTCGGCTCGTTTATCAGGTTCATACCATACCCCATCACAACAGGGTTTACCAGCGGGATTGCAGTGGTAATATTCACAACGCAGGTAAAGGACTTCCTCGGCCTTTCAATTGCGAAAATGCCCTCAGGTTTTGTGTCTATGTGGAAACTCTATTTCACTTCCATTAAATCAGCCAATCTATGGGCAGTAGGTGTAGCAACAGGGGCACTTCTGGTCATTGTACTCTGGCCAAGACTCACAAAAAAAATACCGGGATCACTGGTGGCAATAATACTCGCTGCGGCTGTTGTATACTTTTTCAGGCTGCCGGTTGAAACAATAGGTTCAAGGTTCGGGGAGATATCATCGTCACTCCCGGCCCTGTCTCTGCCTTCAATAACATTCGAACAAATATCCATACTCATCATGCCGGCAATGACAATAGCGCTCCTGGCCGGCATTGAATCGCTTCTCTCCGCTGTAGTTGCTGACGGTATGACCGGCGGAGAACACAGACCAAATACAGAACTCATCGCACAGGGAATTGCGAACATCGCATCAGCCATGTTCGGCGGAATACCGGCAACAGGCGCAATAGCAAGAACTGCTGCCAATGTTAACAACGGCGGAAGGACGCCGGTTGCAGGCATTGTACACGCTGTTGCCCTACTTGTAATGCTCATTGCACTAATGCCCCTTGCCAAATTCATCCCAATGTCAGCCCTCGCTGCCATACTTGTTTTTGTAGCATACAACATGAGTGAATGGAGACACTTCTCAGCGCTGCTAAGGGCCCCCAAAAGCGATATCACCGTACTGCTGATAACATTCTTTCTCACAGTATTCATTGACCTTGTCGTGGCAATCGAAATCGGGATGGTCATGGCCGCAATGCTTTTCATGAAAAGAATGTCCGATGTTTCAACCAGCGAGTTTATACACCACAACCTGGACGACGATTCTGTTATAGATAAGTATATTGACTTTAACAGGATACCGCTCCCTGAAGGAACCGGTGTTTATGAAATCAACGGCCCATTCTTCTTCGGTGCGGCAGATGAATTCCTCAACAATGCCCTTCAAACTCACCCGCCTTACCCCATACTTATAGTCAGGATGAGGAACGTGCCGGCCATGGACGCTACCGGGTTACATGCACTCATGCGGCTATGGAAGGAATGTCGTTCCATGGGTACCCACGTAATACTCTCCGGTGTGCGCGAACAACCCATGAAGACAATGACAAGGGCCGGATTTATCGAGAAGATAGGCCCTGAAAATGTCTGCACAAGTTACGACCTTGCGGTAAAAAGGGCAAAAGAGGTAGCTGCGACAAGAGCAGCATAAAAATCAGAACAGTAAAATGAACGGCATAAAAAAATATCCCACTGAAGATGAATGCTATGACCTCATAAGGAAGTACAATATGCTTCCCAATATCATCAGGCATTCAGAACAGGTTATGCGCGTATCACTTGCAATTTACGATAACCTTAAAGATGGGGTACATGTGGACAGGGACCTGCTTGTCGCAGCATCCCTGCTCCATGACATAACGAAGACCAGGGCAATAGAAACCAGGGAACTGAGGCATGACCTTACCGGCGGAGAGTTACTGAGGGAACTTGGGCACCCTGTAATCGCGGATATAGTAGAAAACCATGTAGTCTATAACGATTTCAGTGAAAAATCCCCCCTTGATGAAAAGGACATCGTCTTCTATGCAGACAAGCGCGTAATGCACGACAAAGTTGTCACTATCGACGAGCGTATCGATGACCTTGTAGTGCGTTACGGCAAAACCGAAAAAATCAAAGAGATGATTATACACAACAGGCAATTTGTACTGGCCCTGGAAAAAAAAATCAGTAACGCCATGTCAGCAGAAATCGATGAAGCACTGAAAGGGCTATGAACCGTTACCTTATACTCGACTGTTATGTGGATGAACCCGCCTGCCTGGGGGTACCTCCATTTATCTCGCCCTACCCCAGGTACATTGCCGGAGCCCTTTTAGACGCAGGTGTGCCTGAACATGCCGTTGACTACCTGACCATTGACTCACTTCGCGACACAGGTTACGCTGTAGAAGGGGACTATGAAAGCGTCTTCCTTATCGGAGGCGCCTCTGTGCCGGGCAAATACCTTGGCACACGAATCGGAACCCTTGCCGAAATAAACAGGATAATAGAAAACAACCCGCACCTTCACATAGCGGCCGGTGGTGTCATAAACAGGACCCTTGCGCCATCACGCAGCCTGACAATCATAATGAACGACATCGAAAAATACGCATATACCCTTGCAAAGGGAAACCCCGCTGACATTTGCCGCACCTACGA
Source organism: uncultured Leptospirales bacterium (assembly GCA_964440335.1). Lineage (GTDB taxonomy): Bacteria > Spirochaetota > UBA4802 > UBA4802 > UBA5550 > JAAYBQ01. The sequence goes on along the minus strand of CAYTSF010000045.1, from coordinate 594 downwards.
TGAAACAGACAGGTGGGCAGCTGCAGGCGCCTTTATTGTGAGGCATCACCCATGGTTCCCTGATATAATATGCGAAATGGAAACCGGCAGGGGCTGCCCCAGGGAGGAGCACTGCTCGTTCTGTTCCGAGGGACTTAATAAAAACATCGAATTCAGGAGCGTACGCGGTGTACTCAGCGAGGCGGAAAGCCTCATTAAGCAGGGGGTGTGCAGGCTGCGCATTGGACGGCAGCCTGATATTATACAGTTCGGCAGCAGCCTGTCAAGGTACAGGAACGGGTTCCCTGAACCCGAACCATCTGCAGTTGAGGAACTGTTCAGCGAACTGAAAAAACTTCGCGATGACAATAAAATCGAAGTTCTCAACGTTGACAATGCGAATCCCGGATCAATCGCGAACTGGCCTGACCATTCTGCCAGGATACTCATGGCAATAGGTGGAGCTGTTACTCCTGGTGATACCCTCCCCTTCGGCATAGAATCATTTGACCAGAACGTGGTGAAAATGAACAACCTGAAAGTAGATATGGATGGCGCCATGCTTGCGATACGCATGGTCAATGAGATCTGCGGCCGCAGGATAGATGGCATCCC
>CAYTSF010000044.1:20315-21861 GCA_964440335.1 uncultured Leptospirales bacterium | reverse complement strand
TCCAGCCCCAGCCCCCGTATCCGGGCTTGTACTCAATACCGGAAAGCAGTGTTGACCCCAGTGACGACGTTGTGCTGCTTATCATTGATCCCAGCAAACCCTTGCCGGCCAGCACCCCAAGCTCATCTCCACCCACTCCTATGAGAGCAGTACCCGCACTCACACCTGTTGACAGTAAAGCCTGTTCCCAGCTCATGCTGTCGTCGGCAAGCATTATAGAATTCGATACAAGAGATGCTGCGAATGCTGACCATGGCCCCCCTGCTATGCCGGCAACCATTACACCTGTTGTAAGAATACTCGGCCCGTTCGGAAACATGGGCTTGGCATAAAACCCTTTATCCCGCAGGGTCTGTCCCGCTTGCCATTCTATGTAATACCTGGTAAAATCATCCGCAAGCCTGCCCAATTCACCGCCGGGCTCATCCCCGCCTTCACCATTGTAATACTTTTCAAAAGCGCCGCCATCGCTTAAAAATATCTCTATATCACTGTTAAGTTTCTCAGCCGCAAGGTTTGCGCATGTTTCAAGCTCTCTCTGCTCTATATTGGCATAAGTATTGGGATTTGTAAAGTCAATTTTTCCCGAAATTCCGGTAATCGGCTGAAGAAAAATTGCACTGTTCACACAATCCACGTAATCATCAAACTTTCTTGTTTTAAAGGTCTCGCCTGTAAGGTTGCTTTCAGTACATACTTTTATCTCCCATTGGCGTGTTGTTTTGTTCCGCTTGAAATCCGCCTCCACGAAGGGCTCAGCATAACGTAATTTTGATTCCACCGCGTCATATATGCCCCTGTTTGCCTCTGCCAGTTGTTTGTTGAAATTGTCTATTATACCGTTCAGCATATCTATGACCCGCAGGTTTCGCATAACAGAGAAGGCTTTCTCATATTCCTGCTGCTTCTCCCTGCCTGTGTTCATGAACGCGGTGTTCAGTCCCATTCCAAAAATATTTTCCATACCGGCAATCCTGTCTGTTGCCTGCATTCCTGTCCCCGGCATCCCCCATATAAAAATGGGCATGTTCTTCATTGTCTCATTCACAATCGTCCCGGTATCAAGGTCAAGCGTGAGGCCTCCAGGCATTCTGCTCTTCAGGCTGTTTTCGTATTCTGTCACAGTGGACTCAAGGTCACGGTATATCCCCTCTGCCGCTTCGCGTGTGGCAGCGTTCATTGTCGTATTACCCCATGTGTCCATGTCACTTTTCATCTCAATATCGCGTTCAGACCACCACTTCTCCCCTGCCGCTATCTCTTTCTTTGCCTCTATCCTCCACTTTTTCCATTTGTTTATGTAATCATATTCGCCAAGCTGCCAGTCCCTGGCCCCCCGGTTCAGTATATAGCCGGTTACCTCTTCCCACCTTGCCCTCCTCTGGCTGAACTTCTCCTGTTGCTGCTGCCACAACTGCTCCTGGAAAAGGGCATTCTGCCGCATGTATTCACTGATTATAAGTTCCTGGATCGACTTTCCTCCGGGACTATACAGGTACTCGGATGTTATTGTGCTGTAACCATCAAAGCTGCGCTGCCGCAGTTC
>CAYTSF010000044.1:18572-20215 GCA_964440335.1 uncultured Leptospirales bacterium | reverse complement strand
ACCCTGACCGCATCGCCGTCCGGGTCCTTTCTCTGCTCCTCGCGCCTCATGCCCGATGTATTTATCCCTTCACTCCCTGCCGGACTTGCGTCTTCTGTTTCATAGAGCCTGCCCAGCTCTGCATCTTCAAGCATGTATATACCCTTGCTTCCAAGGTATGACTTCACTGTCTGAAGGTCAGTCACACATACTGCGTTCCTGTACCTCTCCCTGGCCGCAACCAGGTTCTTTTTGGCGTCAACAAAGCTTTTCAACGAATCATATAATTTATTCCTTGGAGTTTTAAATTCTTCTTCAGTCCTGTTGCATGCGGTCTTATAATCGTGGCGCCTGTTGTCCCATTTATTTTTTTCTGCAAAATTGATATCGCTTGTATTTCTGTATTTATAACGGCAGTGGTCTTTTATCTCTTTCAGGAAAACCCATTTCTGGTATTTCTCTCTTATGAGGCCGATGGAACTTTCAGCAGTACCAAAACCGGCATAGAGTGCCTCTATGTCCGACTGGAGATATTGTGGCAGCATATAATATCGCTCAGCATCCCCTTTGCGGGATTTTGCCTGGATCTTCAGTGTATACAGGGGAACATTCTTCGGCAGTTTATAGTTTTCTGTGTCAGCGAAATAACCGGCATATAAAGATTCGTAATATGGATATGTGAGCATGCAGCTGTAATAATTAAGCCCGGCCATAAAGAGGTCAAGGTCCGCATCAGAGTTGATGTTTGACAGTATCCTGTTTCTCAGGCTTACGAGTTCAGGATTTGCTTCGTTTTCATCCGGAATATCCTTGAAGAATAATATATTCTCCCTGGCGTTGTCATATGCCTTCTGTTTTATCTCAAGGTCAGACCTGTATTGCGCAATATTTTCATCAAGTACGCTGTCAGCCTGACATATGCGGATGTAGCTTTTACTTTTTTCCTCCAGCTCTGTTTTGTAAGATGCGTAGATGCTGTCAGATGCAAGACTGCTTTCATCCTCCTGGCTGTTTTTCGCTTCAAGCATCTGCCGGTAAATTGCATCGGACCTGTTGTACTGCGCAAGGACCCTTTCATAGTTCTCACGCGCGTCCGGTACCGGAAGGTTTGAATAATCTGTGTTTGAACTGCCGTCAACGGTTCCTCCATACCCCAGTCCGCTGTCCTGGTTCTCTGTCAGTTTCAGGTATGGTGTACCCGCATATTCCCATACGCTGTACGCCTTCTCATAGCTGAATTCATCCTCCTTGTACCTGTTATATGCTGTATTTATATCGCTCATTGCGCGGATATACCTGTTATTGATAGCGTCATAGGCATCTGTTGCAGCCCCGAGTTCTCTCCCCGCTGTATCATACTCAAGCCGCAGTTTTTCATGCTCCGCCTTTGCCCTGTTCATATTCGAAATAAGCTCTTCGCGTGATGTGCCTGCCAGGTTGTTATAGTTTTCCCGCTTTGAGTTTATTGATTCCCTGCATGAACCGGAAACCGCTTCTGCTGTTTCCAGTTCCGATTTAAGGCCGTCAACTGCTGCCGCGTTTGCCATGTTGCTGCTTTCGTACATGCTTACAACGCTCCTAAGCGCATTCTCATAGGTGAAAACACCGGCATCCATGGTGTATGGATTCCCCGGCGTGTAGCATGCATCGGCCTGGTCAAGAAA
>CAYTSF010000044.1:4238-18472 GCA_964440335.1 uncultured Leptospirales bacterium | reverse complement strand
GATCCCGAACAGGTTGTTGCGCCAGTTGTCAGCCTGCACCCCTGTGCTGTAAAACCTGCACAACTCTGCGGCCATGTTCTCTTCGCGCTTCGCGGACTCATAGTACTCCGACACTGCCTGCATTGTACTGTTATACGACACCGCAAATGAATCCAGGCTCCGCGTTATACTGCCCTGTGCCATGAAAATCCTGCCACTTGCAATGCTTCCGTTTCCATATATTCCATACTCAAAGCCGGGGAGCATGGCCTCCTCAGAGCCGTAAATGTACATCTGGAAGTACGGCGCAGCGTCAGGATCGAGATTTGCAATATACGATGCGGTATCCTTCGCGTAATACAGGAGGACCGAATTCATCCTGCCTGAATATTTCAATACGGCATCAAACACTGTGCTGTCGATGCTCCCGCTGCCGAATTCATCCCTGAGCATATCAACTGTATCATCAGCGGGCCTGTTCCCTGTTCCCCATAACTTTTCGTAGCAGAACTTCTCCGCGGCATAAATCTTCACCTCCACCGGGAGATAACTGTATGCAGTCAGTTCCCCGGACATAAAACTCTCCGAAAAATCCGACAGTTTATCACGCAGCGGAACAGTTTCGATTCCGTTTAACGCGCAGTATTCATTGACGCACCTTGCTGTATAGTCAGCACCACTTTCTGCGGCATTTTTTAACGTGTCCTTCATGTAATCTTCAAACTTTTTGTAGAATGAATAATCCTTAAAGGCAGGGTCGCAGTTATAATCCCCTTTAAGAAGCCTGTTGTTGTATTCAATAATAAGCGCGAAATTTTTAAGATCAGCCGAAGACTCAGTGTCGAGCCCCCTTGATGACACATAATCGTCAATGCTGACGACCTTTGAAGATGCCGCTGCGTCAAGGTACAGGCTCCTTTCGTAGCATGGGCGCGCCCTTTCAATAAAAAGTTCTCTGGCTTCACCAGTAATATTCTTCAGGTCAGCGTACTGTTCCGGTGTTACACCCTTATTGTTAAGCGCGTAGTCCCTCTCAAGCACTGCGAAATTCATGCTATACTCACTGCTGTAAAGCGACATGACAAAATCGTGAATCCTCCTTATGGCAGGGTCATCGCTGTCGCGCATGTATGCCTTCCCGTTCTCTGTGAGGGATTCATATGAACTGATAATGCCCGCCGCAATGTTATCATCATCCATCCCCTGCGTTGAGAGCAGTTGACCGCAGCCCTCCATGAATGTTACTGCCTTTTCAGTGAGGGATGCATGGGCGCTTCTGTCAGCCAGTATACTTTCTACTGTACCGCTGTACATGCCGTTCATGTAGTCGCGGATAAACAGTTCAGTGTCCAGTTCATCCTTCAGCTTTGACAGCATCTCACCTGCGCTCCTGATCGATGCCGGTACAGGCACGCCGCTCCCCTCAAGTTTCTGAATGTAGCTTTCTACCATGCCTGCTGCTGCGCTTATTGAATCGGGTGTCATATTGCGGAATGCGTCAATGTTGAGAGGGTTACCCCCTGATACAGCGTCTGGAGTTACAGCGCTGCATATGTAGGCGTAGAGGTCAGATATATAATTATGCGCCTCTGCCGCCTCCTCTGACCTGATAAAATAGTCCCTGTTAACCGAAGAGTAATCACAAAGCCATTCATGAACAGAGGCCTTTATCCCTGACTCGTAATCGTATTCTGTTATATATTCTATGCCTGCAATGCTGCTCCCCGCGCTGTAGAATTCCCTGAGCCACGCGGCTGCTTCCATGTCACCCTCTGATGCATCATGTTCTTTCCCGGCGATGAGGTCGTCGTCTCTTCCTGAACTCAGCTCATCGTGTACAGACTCTGCCAGTTCAGCCGATTCAATGTCACCTTCAAGCCTGTCCCTGCACGATGACCATGTTTCAGGGGAGAGCCCCCTGTACCTGCTCTCAAAATATTTAAGGGCGGTGTAGTGTATTATGAAGCTCCTGTTATCCGCACCATAAACATAGCGCAGGGAGCTGAACCTGCCGCTTATGTAGGCATAAACATTTTCGTAATTCCTTTCCCTGCCGTCAGCATCCACAGCATCCATGCATTCATCAATAACATCCATGGCATCAATGGAATATCCGGCATATTTTTCGTAGGATTCATGATACGAAAGGTCCTCACTCTCCACGAACTCCTGCGGTTCAAAATCCTCATCCCTGAGCATTTCGACCACGGACCCTGTGTATGAAGCCTTTGATATCAAATCCGCGTATGTTCTTCTTATAAAACATGAAAGCTCCTGCCGCATGGTCTCCTTCTCATCACCTGTTGCAGGCCTGAACCTGGCCAGCATTGCATCAATGGCAGCGGCATTTTCATCAGCATATTCCGGCCATATAATCTCACTGCTGGCGCATAAACCTTCAGCCCATGATACGAGCGCCGTGTCATTCTCCTCTCCCGAAACCAGCGAGTTAAAAACTTTGAGCCTCATCCCTGCCAACTCATAATCCTTCACCGCTGCTTCATACCGCAGTGCAAAACCAGATGTCCTTTCCATAGTATCATATTCGTTCTGCTTCGCGAAGAGCATCCTCTGCTTTTCAACAATCCTGCCCTCTGCCAGGACTATGTTCCGTTCGATCTCCTCAATCTCTCTCTTTACGTAATCTGAATTCTGGCCGTTCTCTGATATTATGAGAGCTGTTTTGCATGCGGTATAAACCTTTTCCGCCTCTTTAAGTTTCTCCCCGGCCTCCATGTACTTCCGCGTAAGGTACTCAATGCTCCGGGTGTATCTCTCCCACTCAGCACCAGAACCAGATGCAGGCCTCTCTCCCTGAATTGCCCTCAGTTCAGCCACTATTCCTGCAACTGATTCAAGCGCGATGTTATATGCTGCTTTTGATTCATCCACCCTTGCCTTAGCCTCGTTCATGGCTGATTCAGTTGCAGACGCCCCCTCCTTAGAAGCTGAACCTGCGTATTCAAGCACGGCCTGCGCTATATCAAGGCGCCTCTGCCAGAAGTCCCTGTCACGCTCCGCAAGTTCAAGGTTGTACTCAGCACCGGTCATAAGGTAAGGGTCAGCGGAATTACCCGTAGTACCCGAAGTATCGGTAAGGTAACCTGCGCCGTTGTCACTCCCGCGCATGTTGCTGTCGTGCATGTAGAACTCGGCGTCGCGGGCCATGCCCTTATATGATTCACCGATCTTCCTCCACCGTTCCAGCTCCAGTGTATAATACATGTATGCTGATTTCCTTTCTGAAGGGGAAGCGGCATTAACCACGTTCGCCCACTGGTACGATGAAATCTGCATGTTTGCACCGTCCGGATTATTTTTATCCGGAGCACGGCAGAGCATCAGAGCAATGTTGTAATTTTCAGTTATTGTGCCGCCATCACTTTCGCTGAATACGGGTATACCGGCAAGTGAGACATTAACAACAATCTGCACGCCAAAAGCAGCAGCAATAGACGAATACTCATTCCATTTTTTATTTATGTCAGCTACGATCACAGGGTCCAGGAACCTCTGAAGCTCCGGGGAGTAACTGCTGAACGCTCCCGTTCCCGCATATCTTGAGGCCATCTCTCCCAGCCACTTCATGTTCTCAAGGGACTCGGCATATACCTTTGAACCGTTTACAGCCATCTCCATGAGGCCCGCGCTGTTGTCGTTCCATTGCGACCTCATGTTCTCCATGTACGACCGGAACTCCTCCCTGTTCCTCTGAATGTTCCCGTTTAATTCATCCTCCCCCTTCTCCCATTCCTCAAGGTTCCTGTATATTTCACCGCTGATTTTTTTCTCCCAGTCGAGCCTGGACTGCTCCAGTTTCTCCAGTCCTTCACGCCATTTCTTCTCAGCTGTTATAAATGCCTCATCCGCACCTGCCTTCCACGATATAAGCGAATTAAGAAGCCTTTCCCTTGCGGCCTCCCACCTGGCCATGCCATATTCAACAAGCTTTTTTAAATCCTCCTGCCAGTCCTCGCCTAAACCGGAAAAATCCCCGGCAACTGCCGGTTCAGTGCTGTAGTTCTTATCAAGAATTTTATCCTCTTCTACCGCTATTTCTCTTTCAGTCTGCGAGATAAGGTTCTCTGTAATAACATCCGCGCTACCGCCTTCACTCTCCTCCCGCAGAGAAGCCTCCCCCTTAGCTTTCTCAAAGAAGCTGCTCCTCCCCATGTAAAGGATCGTCTCTTTTTCGACATCAAACCATTGGTGCAGGGTTTTCTCTATACTCTCAGCCTGTGCAAGAAAACCCTCTCTCTCCTTTCCTGTCAGGGCCTCACCGTATGAATATAGCTTTAAGATCTCCGGGGAATAAATGCTCTCCCATATGCCTTCAGTCTCAGATGCTGCACCCGCAACATAATCCTCCCATTCGTCAATACCGGCAAGGCCGGCGCCCTCCGCCTCTTTCACCCGCTCCTGCAGTGAGGTCATTTCACCTGTTTTGTACTTAACGGCTATCTTCTCCGCAAGCCACCGCCCCATCTCAAAGTACATGGCGTCATTAAATTCCCTCTCCCAGTCGGCACTTGCCTCTTCGTACGATTCCTGAACAGTGGCCGGATCGTAACCTTCGCCCAGGTATCTGTCGCGTTCAGCAAGTGCGTTCTCTTCCCATAGCGCGGTCATCCACTCTCTGCCGGACTCAAGTATGGACTGCCACTCCTCAGCAGTAACGCTCTTCTCGGCGTTACCTGCATATTCTTCGAATACGCTCCTGTCCGCTGAAAACTCCCTGAACCTGGGGTCACCCGCTGTCAATGAAAGCTGCATCAGCAATAAAGGCATGGTAAACATGAACGCGCGAAAGACTATGCGGGATAGTTTCATATTCTTACTCCATGAGATGTGAATGGTATCTGATTTTTAAAAAGGGTTGTTTCTGTAATGGGGGAGTTAACCGGCTGCGCATGAACACTAACGATTACATGAGCCGCAGCTCCGGTTGAATCCTTTATGTAAAGAAAGAGCCTGTAATAATCCACATGCTTCGTATAACAAACAGCAGGCATCACACCTGGAGCTGGAAGAAAACGCGGAGCAAAACCCATACTGCACAGTGCGTTCCATGGACTTCTCTTCATCGTCTGACTCACGGAAGCGGCAATTGCTGCCATGCACATGCTTTCACTTCCGGAAGATGTAGTTCCGGGCCTGGCGCCTGAACCGGCATATGCGCAGCCCTTCACGTTCATGGAATACCTGAGAAGTTTACTCTCGCAGCATGAGAGCGGACTCATATCCGAGGCACATGCGCGCTTCAGGTACAACGTAGCAACATGCTTCATCACGTCATTATTCATGGGGGATTCAATCTCCGCAGCAAGCATACTCCGCAAAGCCCTGACCTCTTCCATGGACTCCATGCTGCATAGCATGTTAAGTGTTGCAACATCACTCATGTCCATGACCGAAGCGAGGACATATCTGCCAGTGGCATCAGCATCTGCATCCCTCTCCCAATGGGGACTAACCGTTTCAGTTGTAAAACCTGACCGGCCTTCACCTGCCATATCAGCAATGGTCATGCATGGATATACAGCGCGGCACAAAACAGCAAAGAAAAACAAAATGGGAACTGAGGCAAGGGTGGTACCCGCAATGCATTTAAAAATGCACGACCTGCTGCTCTTTACATTCAGGAAGATAAGTTTCATGAGCCGACCGGTTAACCTCGTCAAAGTGAATTATAAAAAGCCGCAGGTTTTACATTTTTAAATGCCGCTACTATAACAACGATTTTCGAATGCCTGAATCAGGGCTTTTTTTGAAAAAAATGTCGCAGTTTGAAATTTTTTTCATTTTTAGGGATTATTTCCGGACTTTAATACAGGAATGTGCAGGAAAACTGAATGGGCATTGTTAATTATTGCAGTTCAATATATAAAAAGGGTTATAACAATATACATAATATCTCCTACAGCTGCCGAATTCGGCTGAACTGGAGCATCTACTTCATTTTAAGCTAAGATTTATTACAGATAAAAACTTGACGTTAAAAAATCTATAATTCACAACAATCCTGTCATGAATTATACAGAAAATGGTAAAAATATAATGCCCCCTGAAACAGAATCTCCTGGAAATGCAATTAAGCCAGTATTAAAAAAATTCAGGGATATAGGTGAAGACCCCTCCCTGATCTGCGATATAAACTTTTTCACTCCAGAAATGCAGCTTCTCGTAGACTATATATACTCTGCGAACATTCATAACAATTCCTCAATGCTCGATGTGATCAAAAAAGACCTGCCAGCCCAGGGTATTTACACGCCAACCGAAATCCTTCTTAACCCTGTAAACCTTGTGACTAAAATTGAAAAAAAGATCAAGAGGGACAATTCAAGCCAGCTGATCATTGAAGAAAGAAACCTTACGGAGATGATCGGCAGGACACAGGCAGAGATCCTGGCAATCCAGGAGGAGGGAAAAGAAAACAACAGGATGTACATGGAGGCTCCTGAAAAGATCAGCAGCATCCTTGAGGAGATGAAAATCGGCAATGAAGCGTCGCGAAAAATCACCGAAATGATCAGCGCGATCATCATGGAGATACGCTCCTACAAGCTTGACCATTCAAGGGTTTTCATCACCCTGGAAAAAATCAAAGAGGAACACAGGTCGCTTACAAAAGAGGAGAGGATAAACCTGGGCCTTGATGAAATTCTCCAGAAGCAGAAGGAAATAAAAAGCAGCACCGATAACCTTCTTCTTCGCCTGAATGGAATAATTAAAACATCAGGCAACGCCGAAGACCTTAAAGATAAAATCAGCCAGCTTAACTACATTTTAAAAAATACCATCGAAATTCTGCCCACGATCGATTACCAGAACATCAAGGCCTACGATAAACTGAAAAACAACCTTGAGAGGTTCCTCAACGAACGCAGAAATCACCTGAAAAGAATAACAGCCTCAGCAGATGGCTCAGTAAACATCAACAGGACCCTGAAATCTCTTATCAACGTCATATACTCCGAAATCCTCTGGGACAAAGAGAATAAAAAAGTCAGAATCACCATGAACGATCTGCAGCGCGGGCCGCGTAAAATTCTGACCCGTGAAAAACTCAGGTCAAAGCTTTCCCTGACAGATTCAAAATTCTTTTCATCTTTCATAGACAGCCTGGAACCGGCCTGCCGGATAGTATTGATGCAGAACAGCGGCAGGTCACATTTCAACAGCAACCTGGGCATTATTGTGATTCACAACTATCTTTTATCTGAAGATTACGACTATAACGATATTGCCCGTGCATTTGCCGAAGCCCTGCTGGCGTTTAATCCCGGAATACTTGAAATTTTTAATTCACATGCCGTGACAAAAAGCATACTGAAAAGCAGGGACGTTCCGCCTGAAGAACTGTTCATTGAACAGTACACCGCATGTTTCATTGAAAGGTTTACATACCAGGTTAATGGAGAAAACCACTGGGCATCGTTCTGCGGAGATAACAGGCAGCTGGAATTTTTTACTTCAATATACTTTAAGTCCAGGGGAAGGGAGAAGCGTTAGATATACCTGCGGCATGCAGTATTTAACCGCAGCCGGATTATTAACCGGCCGCTACCTGGCCGGAATCCCCCATTCAGAGAATTTCCGGCTTTCAGGAATGGCACCCTGACTTGCCGACACAGGGCGGCCTGTCATGATAATACCCTGTGCAGCTTTTTACCTGATCTCCGGAGAATTATCCTCATCTCAAGTTCATGCATAAGCGCACACCTTTCAGCTTTCATGAACTCCGCGTCATGTTCAAGGCCGGCCAGTTCAGGGCTCAGGTCATTGACATGCCTCAGGGCAAGTCTTCTCAGTTCCTCTTCCCTGTTCCTTATCTCCTTATCCCTGTTAAAACTATTGAGCGCTTCCGCAGTAAGAATAACAAGGTCTTCACCACCAGAAGCCTTTTTCAGTCCGGCAGCTTTTACCTGCGAGGCGTTTCTTTCAGCCCTCCGGTCAAGGCTGCTCTGTATCCTGTAAAGTTTCATAATCTCCTCCATAATTTATATTAAACTTGTTCCCATTTTGTTTTTACACGGTACAGGACCGAATCCCCGGAAAAACATCTTCAGATTTTCTGAAAGATTCAGTTACCTGCAGAAAACAAATCTACTACATTTATCGTATTTACTACATAAATGTTTAACTATTTTTTTGTTTAGTATAAATATTTCTACAATAGACTTGTTTCCAAACTGCCGTTTGAAGCATTCATGAAGCCTGAAGGGGGCTTTTCAGCAGGGGCTTCGCCCCTGCACCCGGTAAAAAAATTAGACCGGTAAAGGGATCCCCAAAAAAGGAATTTGTCAAAATCAGCCTGAGGACTTGTCCAGGCATTTATTGGAGATGGTTACGGCGGGTAATTTTTTTCCTGAAAGGATTGAATAAGATTTTTCAAACCATGGAACCGGAATCCGGGAACATGGCCTTTCCCCTTGTATTAAAGCAGGCTCCCCCTGAGTATTAAAAAAGCCACATTGAAGTATATAAGCAGCCCTATAACGTCCACAATTGTTGCAACGAATGGAGCTGATGATGTCGCCGGGTCAAGCCTGAACCGTTTAAGTATAAATGGCAGCATGGCGCCGATAATCGTTCCCCACATCACCACGCCGAGCAGCGTTATGCATAACGTGAATCCCACCGCAAGCCAGTGCTCGCCGTAAACACCGAATACCCTGTGCCATAATATAACCCTGAAAAAACCAACCGCACCAAGTATTGACCCCAGCATGAACCCTGAGGCCATTTCACGGTACAGTACCCGCCACCAGTCGCGCAGCCCTATCTCACCTACGGCCATACTCCTTATTACCAGGGTGCTTGCCTGTGAACCGGAGTTACCGCCGCTTGATATTATTAGCGGCAGGAAAAGAGTCAGAACAACTGCACGCGCTATCTCGCTCTCGAAATACCCCATGGCTGTGGCAGTCAGCATCTCACCCAGAAAAAGAAGAACCAGCCAGCCTGCCCTTTTGCGGGTGAGCCGCAGCAGGGGCACCTCCATATAGGGGTCTTCAAGGGCCACCATACCACCCATCTTCTGGATGTCCTCTGTAGTCTCCTCCTCCTCAACGTCCAGAACGTCGTCTACGGTGACGATTCCAAGCAGCACTCCATCAGAATCAAGTACCGGGAGGGCATAGACGTCATACTTTTTAAAAAGAAAAACAGCCTTCTCCTGGTCGTCATGGGCCAGGAGAGAAACAAAGTTGTCGTCCATAATGGTGCTTATCTTTGTGCGGGGATGGGCAAGAAGCAGCTGCCTGATCATTATTTCAGCTTTTAAAAAGCCCTTTCTGTCTATAACATAGATTACGTTCAGGGTCTCGCTGTCGTGCCCCTTCTTTCTAATGTAGTCGAGTACCTGGGAAACGGTAAGGTTCTCCCTGACTGAAATATAGTCCGGAGTCATTAGCCTGCCGGCGCTGTTTTCAGGATACCCCAGAAGAGTTTTAGCAACTTCGCGCTCATCCTTCGAAAGCAGTGCAAGTATGCTGTTCTGAAGTTTGCCCGGCAGCTCCTCCAGGAGCTCGGTCCTGTCGTCGGGCGACATTTCGTTGAGTATGCCGGCAACCATCTTTTTGCCCAGGTTGGCCATGAGGTTTTTCTGGGCATCTATGTTCAGGTGCTCAAATGTCAGGGCTGAGAGTTCCCTGGGGAGCAGGCGGAAAATCACAGGCTGTTCGTCTTCATCAAGGTCTGAGAGAAGTTCCGCAAGGTCAGCAGCGGGCCATGTGCTGAACACATCCTTCAGAACTGAGAAATTTTTGTTATCAATGAGTTCCCGGATTTCCGGCTGCAACAGCTGTGCAAACATGCGCCCCACCTCATTTTAATAATAACAGGCAACTGGAGATAAAGTAATATTTCTAATGGCGGATCCAGGCCGGCAGGCAACCTGATGCAGTTATATCATTAGACTTTATGCCTCATATTGTCCATCTTTTTTCCATGTTACTGCATTATTATCTCACACCGGTAATAATCGCAAAAAGACGAACTCTTTTTTGACTTATCCGTCCGCTCTGTTACATTTAAATTAAGAACGTGACCAGGAGGTTAAGCCATGAAAGATGAACTGAACATGATAGAAGCCCAGATACTCAGGATTTTCAGGACAACTCATAAAAAATCTGACCAGGGACTTGAAGTTCAGAATCTTCTCGATGAGACCGTAAAGGCCCTGTCAAAGAACTTCGATACTATTATCCATTCACTGGCCGAAAAGGGTTATATCATCCACAGCGGCAATACTGTAATACTGACGGACAAGGGTGACCAGTTCCTTTACGACAAGAAGCTTTACAGCGATTACTGAATCCCGTCAAAGTTTTAAATCCCGGTAAACGCGGCAGCATGTTATGTGAAATTATTTTACAGCTGCCGGTTTATCCGGAAAAATGATGCAACCAATTTTTATTTTTAATGTTTTACAAAGAAACCATATCATGTTACATCCTGTTAAAGGTGAAATGTTTACAGTCTTCTTAACACAGGGAGCCGATAAAACATAACAGGTTATGCGGCCAGTATCCCGGCCGGTTATATACATAAAAAGGGGCATCATACATGAATATTACAACCAACAGATCCGCATCATCAGGGGTAACAAAGAAAAAGAGGGCAGTACATAATATGAAAGGTGCGCTCACAGTAACCCTTATATTACTGAATACGTTTGCAGGGTACCCGCTGCTTCTGCCTGCCGGGCTCATTAAATGGCTGCTGCCGGTTAAACCGGTAACCGTTGTATTTACATGGATTCTTACTCATGTTGCAACTAACTGGATAGGTGTGAATAATTTTATATTCAGGCGGATACTGGGCGTAAAGGTCGTTGTGACCGGCGACCAGGTGCTCGACAGAAAGGGCTGGTACATGGTTTTATCCAACCACCAGTCATGGACTGACATTGTAGTTCTTCAGATGGTATTCAACAGGCGCATACCCCTCCTCAAGTTTTTTATCAAACAGGAGCTCATAAAAGTTCCGCTGCTCGGTTTCGCATGGTGGGCCCTGGACTTCCCCTTCATGAAAAGGTACTCATCTGATTTCCTGAAAAAAAATCCCCACCTCAAGGGAAAAGATATAGAGATCACAAAGAAGGCATGCGAAAAATTCAGGACCATGCCGGTTTCTGTCATGAACTTCGTTGAAGGCACACGCTTCACAGAAATGAAACACGACAGGCAGAAATCCCCCTTCAAACATCTTCTCAAACCAAAGGCCGGCGGAACAGGATTTGTCTTTTCTGTCATGGGCGAGAGTATGAAGAACATACTGAACATAACCATTGTCTACCCTGAAGGTGACCGCAGCTTCTGGAACTACCTCTGCGGCAGGGTACGCGAGATAGACGTAAACATAGAAAAGATGGAACTCACCCCTGATCTTATTGGTGATTACGAAAATGACCCTGTATACAGGCAGAGGTTCTGCAACTGGATCAATAAACTCTGGGCTCAGAAAGACAAGCTCATCACAAGTATGATCGGAAAATAACAGGTTTCAGCAGGAATGCATCTGCTGCATCCCTGCTTCATACGCAAATACCTGGAGAGCATCTCCGCTGTCCATGCCCGGCATTCCCCGCAGAATTAATATTATGCTTTACATTAACGCAACCTGCATATATTATCCTCCATAAAAAATAAAGCCGGGGGATTGATATGATATACAAAATTCTTCTATGGATCAACCTTGGGCTGCTATATGTCCATGAGCTTGACGCGGCCTATGCCCGTGAATGGCGAATGATGTTTATCTTCAAAAGGAGCAGCGACGAGGCAGGCCACAGGATATTCACCGCAGCACACCTTGTACTGTTCATTGCAGTATTCTACCTCATGGAGTACAGGTTTGAATTCCTGTACTGGTTCACAAATATATTCCTGTTTATACACCTGTTCATGCACCTGGCAGCGAGAAAACACAGAGCCAACATGATGAACAACCTTTTTTCTGAAGCAATAATACTGCTCATGTTCGCAGTGTCATGCACGGCGATTTTACTCAAACTTAACGGCCGGAACATGTAACAGAATCCGCGAATAGAGAAATCACCATGAAACCGTTTATAAAGGCATTACTTACACTGCTGCTGACACTTACCACACTTGCAGCCTATGGCCAGCAGAACCCTCCGGGCATTGAATGGAAATACATAGATGCGGGCCACTACAGGATTATATTCCCCGCAGGGCTCGAAGAGCTGGCGCAACGCACAGCGGACCTCATGGTTTTTTACGAGCCATACAACTATGCGGACTACGATACATCCCCGCGCTATATACCCATAGTTCTGGTAAGCGACTACGCCGACTCCAACGGTTTCGTTTCATTCGCCCCATTATATTCCCACTGGTTCACCACCCCTTCATCATTCGCCGCAGGTGACTGGATTACGGGGCTTGCCATTCATGAGGGGCGCCACATGGTTCAGATCAACAGGCTGCAGGAGGGCGCCGGCAAATACGCATGGTACCTGCTCTTCGGCAACTACGGTACAGCCGTGTTCCAGGGGCTCTTCATGCCCGGCTGGTATATTGAAGGCGACGCCGTGGTTATGGAAACAGCCCTGACCGACGGCGGCAGGGGCAGGCTCCCCTACTTCAATCTCTGGTACCGGGGGATTGAACTCTACGGTGAACATTACTCATACTACAGGTCATACCTGGGCACATACGATGACATGTACCCCTGGTCAAGCGACTACGGCCTGGGCTACCTGCTCTGTGCATACATCCGCAGGCACTACGGTAAAGAGGCCCTTGACAGGATCATGACCGATACGGGAAAATATTTTGCATTCTATACCTTTGACCGCTCGGTACAGTTCGAGACAGGCAAAAACGTGCGGGAAATATATAACGATGCCATGGAGGAATACAGGGAGTACTGGGAGAAGAACCTTGAGGGACTTGCATTCACCTGCCCGGACAGGCTTTCCCCGGAACGTACCAACACATGGGAAAGCTACCTCTTCCCCTTTGCATCGCAGAACGGGACATACGCCATGAGGTTCGCAAGGGACCGGAAACTTGCCCTTGTGAGGATCACACCCGACGGAGCTGACGAAATAATGCTCATGCCATACAGCACCATAAGCCCCATCGGCATGAACGAGAGGGACCTCACAGCGGGCGGCGACTTCGTGCTCTGGAAGGAAAATGTACCTGACATGCGATGGGGCTACCAGAGCTGGTCAGACCTGAAGCTTTACAGGATATCCACAGGAGAGACCCTTGACCTTACCGGACACGGCAAGTTCCTCTCCTCTGCACTTTCACCCGACGGTCTCTATGCCGCAGGAATCGAGTACACGGCATCAGCAGGTTATTCCCTGAGCCTCTTCAGCACGGAGAGCATGAAACTCATTTCGCATCAGAAGCTGAACGGTATGGGCCACATCTTTGACCCTGCAATTTCACCTGACAGCAGGCACATTGCTCTCTGCGCAAACAGAAACGGAAGCAGCGCGATTATCCTGTTCGACACATCCACAGGCAAAACCGAAACCATTGCTGGCTACACCAGGCTTGAGAGGTTCAAAACACCGGTTTTTTATAACAGGTGGATATTCTATGTGTCCGACTTCACGGGCATAGACAACATTTATGCCATAGAGGTTTCTACGAAAAAAAGGTACCAGGTAACATCCATGCGTTTCGGCGCATACTTCCCTTCGGTATCGGCAAAGGACTCAACGCTTCTCTTCAATGAATACACGGTATCGGGCTACATTGAAACAGGGGCAATCGCCGGGGCCCTGGGCCTTACTACTTTTAATGAACACAACGAAAAGAAACTTGAACCGGGCCTCATCGAAAAAATGGTAAACAGCCTTGTCATGAATGAATATACAGAATCAGGGTACAAGGCATCATCAATAAAAATCGACCCGTCAAAATGGATTCCGGTTGAAAAACTCAAAAAGCCCGACGACCCATTTCTCGACGCAATCAGGGACCAGGAGATCGGCCCTGAACGTGAAACCCCCGGACCTGTGCCTGAAAATAAATACGAGGTAAAGGATTACAACACCCTCACCGACGGCATGACATCAGCCGGGTGGTATTACTGGATCGATTCAACCAACAAGGACATATCGGTGAACCTGTCATTGCAGGATGTGCTTAACACTACAAACATAGGAGCGGACTACATTCACAATTACAATGAAGGGACAGATGCCGGGAACCTGTACATTACATATTCAGGGCTCTACCCTGTACTCAATATTTCAACCGGTT
>CAYTSF010000044.1:1989-4138 GCA_964440335.1 uncultured Leptospirales bacterium | reverse complement strand
TCACAGGATGCTATGAGTTTCTCGACTACGACAACTACAGGTTCAGCAGCATGTTCCTCTTCCCCAGGGGATACGACGAGGTCAGCCACAGGCACCTGGTCAAGGGTGGGATCGACTACATGTTTCCCATAGCCGATTTTTCACTGCCTGTGTGGAAGCTCGTATACTTTAAACGCATAAACGGTACGATCTTTTTTGATTACGGGACAGGCATAACACACGGGGAAAGAAGAGAGTACCCCTCGGCAGGTTTTGAACTCACTTCAGTCCAGAACCTGCTCTCCAACCCCTACCTGGTCATTGAGACCGGACTAAGGTACTCTCGCTGTATTGAGACCGGGGAGAACCGATACGATTTCATGCTTACAACCCCACTGAACTAACATCTCAGGAGGACGGTTACTCGCTGTAATCGCTCTCCCCTGAATCGCTGTCACCGGAATCGTTATCGTTGTATTCGCTTTCTTCGTAGTCCCTCTGTACAGGTTCCTGTTTGAATGTAACGCGGAAATAATTCACTATATCATCAAAACCGTTTCTGGCAGCTATGTCAATGGCGCGCTCCTGGTAGCTGTTCACAAGCTCAACGTCAGCCTTGTACTGAACCAGCGCCTTGATAACATCAAGGTTGCCCGACTCCGCAGCCCTGTGGATCGGGGCATAACCGTCACCCGATACAGCATTGACATCAGACCCTTTTTTCAGCAGGTAAATCGTGATCTTCGAATCGCCCTGTGAGGAATTGATATACAGCGCAGTCATCCCCTCGTCATTGCGGACATTGACCCCCGCCCCTTTCTCAACAAGGTAGACAGTGGCATCGTACATTCCGGCAGAGACCGCGAAATGGAGCGCGGTATTTCCGTTAGTTGAAGGGAGGTCAACCTTTGCGCCCTTTGCCACAAGTGCCTTGATGATCTTCATGTTACCGTACATTGCGGCAATTGCAAGGGGATAATCACCGTTTGTATCTCTTACGTTCACATCGCTGATCGCGGCAAGGATCTTCTCTGCACCCGCCATGTCATTGTTTATAATTGCATTGGTGAGATTGGAAATCTTCTCCCTCTCATGACGCTCAACCCTGGCCTTTTTCTGCAGCTCTATGATCTTCCTGAAACTGGCAAGGTATTCGTCAGATTCCTTCTTTGTGATATTCATGGTAACAATGACGCCGTCAGTTGTCTTCATCACCTTCGCCCTGGCAAGAACATCCTGCACATACCTGATGCTCTTTGCGTCACCCAGGTATGCCTGTATTTCGGGATTGTTAAGCCTGTCAATCATCAGCTCGGCGAAGGTCATCAAAAAGCTTGTGTTGACAATAAAACAGTGGCTGACCATGACAAGGCGGTCAGCGTCTTCGCCGGAAACACCATACATCCCGATGTTATAAATGAATCCATCCTTCATTTCAATTGATGCGTCAAAGGACTTCACCGCCATAAGGGATTTCAGGAAGAGGTTCGCCCTGATGACTTCTATCTGGCTGCCCGCGCCAGCGGCACTGGCAGCGTCCAGGGCGAACTTCATAATATCAGCAGCGTAAAAATTTACATAAAAGGTTTTACCCTTGCAGACCCTGATAAAGTTTTTATGGAACGAAGGAGCATCCTTCACCTTCATTGATTTCTTCTTCATGAAGGTAATCACAGAGTCCTTTGTGCCTATGATATAACAGGTATCGAGTTTTGCGAAGTATACCTCTGAGGGAGAGCCGTTATCAATCATGTAGATAGTGCCGTACTCTGTTTTCAATGGACTTGTGAGCATCTCCTGGGGGATTGAACCTTTGCCGTTGACATTGATCTGCAGCAGGAACCCCGGATTATTGCCGGTCAGGCCGTTTAAACTCGCAGAAAAAAGTATATCGTTAAGGTCTGTAAACTTCAGGTTGAATTTCTGGATTATCTCATCAAGCCTCTCAGCCTCATACTCGCCGATGACCATCATGTACTCATCCGGGTTTATACCGCCGGACTTGAGATATTTGAATACATCACTATAGCTCAGGTACATGGCCATGTCAGTGTTGTCAGGAGTGTAGATGAAATCATCTATAGTTCCGGCTGAAAGAGTGCAGAAACCTGCGGTAAAAAATATAATAAAAGATAAAATACCCTTTTTGATATACATAAATACCTCTTAA
>CAYTSF010000044.1:0-1889 GCA_964440335.1 uncultured Leptospirales bacterium | reverse complement strand
AGAGGCCGGGTGCTATAACATTTTTCTTGACACAGGGTCCATGATTAAATAAATGTTAAATTCGTGCCAACATGGCTCAGTCGGTAGAGCAGCTCACTCGTAATGAGCAGGTCCCCGGTTCGATTCCGGGTGTTGGCTTATAAAACCCCTGGTTAATCCAGGGGTTATTTTTTTACTTTAACTCGAATTTGCTCTTAAATTCCAGGATTGACCGAGGATTGACCGAGATTCTCCGCCTTGCCGCAAGCATCATGATACCTTTTCTCTTTTAAATGGAATTACGGCTGACAACTTCTCCACTTTCTCTTTCGCGTCCCTGCCTCCAGCCTGAGCATAGAACCTTTCTGTTACTGTAACAGATGAGTGCCCAAGAAACGCCTGAATATCCTGAAGTGCTACTCCCTGATCTCGCAGACATTGAGCATATACATGACGAAGATCATGAAAATGCAGATTAGTCCCATTGGGTAGTGGATTAAACGAAAGCCTGTTTCGTACACGTTCAAAGGCATTACGCAACCAATCCTCAGATCGCCACTCGTGAAAAACACGTCCCTGTTTATCATTTGCGTTTTCTCTTCGTTGTTGGAGAAATTCAATCAGATAATTAGGTACTGCAACAATCCGTGATTTATTACCCTTGGTTGTTGATGCCCTTAAAAATATTCTAGAATGCTTAAAGTCTATATCTTTGTAATTCAGATCAAAGACTTCTCCTCGGCGGAATCCCGTAGACAATGCAATTAAGGTTGCAGCGAAAATACTTTCACTCTCTTTCCTGGCAACTTCAAGTAGCTCATCAATCTGCTCAGGAGTCAAATAAACTTCCCTAACAATATTCACTTTAAGCTTTTGCCTGAAACATGGATTTACCTTGAAGTAAATCTCCCGCTCAATACAATAGGTGAAGAATTTAGAAAGTTCAGCTATTTCCCTATTGATAGCCCTATCAGATACAGGGGTTAATCCACGCTGAATATTCTGGTTCTTGCGCCAGCATATATAATCCTGCACGTCAGAACGCCTGAAATCCTGTAGTTTCATATCTTTACGAAAGAAGGACTTAAAATATCTGAATATTGTATGAGTATAGCCAAGCATCCTCTTGCCAGCCTGCATACTGTCAGCGTATTCCAGATACCTGTCAATTTCAAAGAACAGCAATGTCTTTTCAGGTTGAGCAGGAAGTTGAGTCTGTTCAATGATTGACCTCTCCCACTCCCGGTATTGACTGGCAACTACAGATTTCATACAGATCATATTATTTCTGTAACGATTACCATTAATCGTGAGATCAAATGTAAATCGTATCTTCCCGGCAGGAACTTCTCTCTGATTACCTGATACTTTATATCCCATGAACACCTCCTATCATGAGAGGTGCAAGGGGTTGTGTTGTAATATATACAATAGTATATAGCACATTGAGTGTCAATTAATATTACCCTTGGATTTAATTACATTAATGACCTCAATAGGATCAAATAACCAGAGTTTGCCAATTTTATAAGAGGGGATTTTCCCTGTCCTTGCATACTCACGGATACAGTAAGGGGATATGTTAATTCGTTCTGCTAGCTTTTTAACTGAAAGTAGTTCAGCGGACGTATTAGTTTTAGTATTCGTATCAGCCATATATTACCTCGGAATTCTATGTCTGATAATACAAGAGCAACAAGCCAAATTTTCATGTCAATAAAATTCATAAAAAAATTATAAAATATTTAAAATCATCACGCCGGCCAATTGTTTCACCGGTCAGGCCGGAATACAAAGCCCCTACCAGGTATTGCATAACACACGAGCTCGATTTGTTTCGAGCCCCCGGGTGTTTAAAAATCAATCCTGGAGGATACACAATGTCAAAACAACAGCTTTCAATTTATGGA
>CAYTSF010000043.1:8421-22110 GCA_964440335.1 uncultured Leptospirales bacterium | reverse complement strand
ACCACCGAGCATCTGACGATCCATTAAAAATTTATTTTAAATCACATAACTGTTATACCCATAATAAATTGGTTTTCCACAAATCCCGTTGTTCACC
The DNA here is from genome assembly GCA_964440335.1 of uncultured Leptospirales bacterium. Classification (GTDB taxonomy): domain Bacteria; phylum Spirochaetota; class UBA4802; order UBA4802; family UBA5550; genus JAAYBQ01. The sequence continues at coordinate 22,013 of CAYTSF010000043.1, read as the reverse complement.
GCCCGCCTATGGCGGGCGGTGAACATATATTTATGTGTAATCCACTTTATGAATGGTATAATTTACTGTATACGCCCGTGTATCATTTGTCAATCGCCTAACGGGTTAAAAGTAAAAAACTTCAGGCGAGAAGCACCATAACCTCAAGGTTTGCTGTACCGGGAAACATGTCAAGGGGGATTACCCTCTGCACCCTGTAACCGCATTTCTGCCAGCGATCCATCTCCGATGGAATAGCCTCAACGCCGCAGAATATATGCAGCACTTTTCCGGGCCTCCTTGCGGCAACTGTTTCAATCACACCGGGCTGTGTCCCCCTCCTGGGCGGGTCAAGAAGAAAATATTCACCTGTCACCCCCTTGGGGAGGATTGACACAAGTGCGTCAGGCTCCACCCTTGCAGCAGTGAACCTCCACCTGCACCGGGGATGAATCCTTTTTATATTCCCCCTGGCGTGCTCGATGGAATTACGGTCATAGTCGATGCCGGTTATCCCGGAAAAACTTTCTGCCAGGAAACATGAAAAAAAACCGAAGCCGCAGTAGAGATCGACCAGGTTTCTGTCGCCGGAATTTCCGAGGAGCATACGCGCTGCGGCCAGCATATCGTCGGCAATTGAAAGGTTTACCTGGGAAAAACCGGCAGGGTGAAAAGTATAGAGCAGCCCGCCGGTACGAACCGCCAGGTTTCCCGGCCCGAAGAGCCGCTTCATGCGCAGCCCGTCTACGGGCTGTGTGCTTTCAAAATAATATTTTGAACCGGCAGGGTCATGGTAGATGAATGACGATGCGAGAAGGGGCTCAGCCTCCCTGAGCTTTACAGCGACCCTGTCGCAGCCCCTTACTATATCTGCCCCCAGGGCTGTAACATTAAATATGAGGCACAGCTCGGTGTAGCTGCCCCGTATAATTGCGAAATTCAGCACGCGGGCTACGGGCCTGTTCACCTGTTCGGAGAGCATGGACTGGAGCATGGCATATATGCGGCTGTGAGCTTCGGGCTCGAGCAATGAGGCCCCGGCACTTGTTGCTGATTCATCTCCTGAAAGGGCCATGATCCCGTCCGAGAACTTTGCACGCCTTTTAGTTGTTGTGCGGTAATGGCGGGGCATGGGCGACGCGACAAGGGGTGACACTGGCGCACCGACAGAATAGTATTCAAGGAATGACGAGAAGGCGCGCATCTTCGCTTCAAGTTCGTCGCCGTAGTTCATGGAGGCGAATGGCTCCGCCCTTCCCTTCCCTGACACCGAAAGCTTTACGCCGCTCGACTTTTCCATGGCCGAAAGGAACCGCTTCAGCGGATCATCGCCTGACCTTTCTGCAGATGGCTTTTTTACAGGACCATGCTTTTTTGTCATTCCGGCTACCTTGGCTCCAGAATTACTTCAAAGGCGGCCCTGTTCCCCTCACTGTTAAGGGTATTCTCATGTCGGACAGCCCTGTATATATTCCCCGTTTTAAGGCCCCATTTATCGAGCCAGCTTTTATGGAACTCGGTGCTGTCATCATAAAACAGCACTATGTTTTTATCACCTGCCTCTTTCACAAGATAGCTGCCCGCAGCCGAAGGGTCATCGGGGATAAAATCAAACCTCACCTCAAAATAATCCGCACCAGAACTCCTGCCTGCTTTTTTCGCGATGGATACTATCTTCGCCTTACCCTTCCACTTCGCCGTGGTTACAGGATCGGACTTTTTATCATCGATTTTTATGTTTTCCGTACCGCATGCTGCGAGCAGCATAACAGTCAACAGAATCCCTGATATTTTTTTATACATGAATCGCCCCGTCATATAATTTAGTCTGCCGGCGACATACACCGGCAGTCTCAGCATCAATACAACAGTATCCATGTGCCATCCGTGTCTCCGTGGCAACATCTTTTTCATTTTTAAAGCATGGATTATTCACGCTTCCTCAAGGGGAAACCTTTCTTCTGCAGGTAATCATAGCGCACATTGTTGCCCGGCTGATAAACCATTGCCATGACAGAGTCCTGCCCTTCCTTAATCGTTGAATAGTCCGCGAAGTCCAGAGTCCTGATTACAGCCTCGAAGACTCTGAGCGCGCCGGAATGGTCACAGAGCACGAACCTTTTACCAAGGTTGTTGCGCATGAGGTCCGAATATGAATGGGCAATACGCCAGTCAGCCTCTATGAGAGTCTCGCCTTCGGGGAAGTGGTAGAACCTGTTTTTATACACATCCTTAATGATCTTCTTCTTTTCATCATCGGTGCCGCTCATGGCCGGGCCGTAGACCCCGAGCATCTCCTTGTAGACATCGTTCTTCAGCCTGTGTGTAAGCGCCCCGTACTTCTGAGAGTTGAGCCCGTAGAATGCATGGAACTCGATCTCAGGGAACCCGGCCTCCTCCAGGAAGCACCTTGCAGTCTCCTCAGTGTTCTCGCTCTCGCTGCCGTAGACCAGCACCGGCTTCCCTTTGGGCCAGAGCGGGTATCCCTTCTCCGCCAGCAGGTCCACCATGGCCCTGAAGTCCTTCCCAAGCTCGCGCGCAGTATCAACACCTTTGGTCTTGAGCTGGTTGCCCACACTCCCCGTTATCCTTTTATTGTCCTTCCATATGTCCCAGTAGCCTGAACCTACGAACTCGGGATTGTCCCCCCCGGACTCATGGACTGACTTGCCGTGGCGTATAACTACTGCCTGTGTCTGGTTAACCGGGACGCAGGACTGGGGAAATATCGGCACCCCCTTTCCGTTGGGGAGCCACACAATCCCCTCTTTCATGAGCAGGCCGCTGCCGTCGTCCAGCACGCGCCCGGAAGTACGCATCTCTCCGCCGGGATTGATCTCCATATCCTCGATTGCAAGAACCAGCTTCGTGCGGTAGCGGGTATGGCGCGCACCAAACGCCGGTATGTTCTTCGGGACGAGGATGTCGCTGAAACGCGCCAGTGAAAACTTCTGCAGCAGCAGCCTCTTGAAGCTGTCATTTTTTATGAGCCCGTTCCACGCCAGGAAAAAGAGATGCGGGTTCGCGCCGGGCACGCTGTTCTGAATGAATTCAAACTTGTACTTGATGTAGTCCTGAGGTGTGACATCGCTTTCCAGTGAAAGGATAAAAAAATAAAGTTTCTTGCCCAGTATCTTCAGGCTGTTGATGAAGTCCCGGTTCACCATGTCAGGGTTGATATCGAGCCTGTCACCGTAGATTACCTGGAGGGCGCGTATATCAGTCTTTATGTTCTCCTCCCTGTAGGAATTATGGAACTCCGCGTGCTCCCTGCTCATACCCGTTTCAGACATAGCTTCACTCATAATACCGTCATCATCCGGCTGGTTAATATTTATCATTGCAGACCCCCGATATGGATTATTTTCTCAGTGGCAAAAGACCTTGCGCACGTATGATAAATATTACATCATTTCAGGGGAAGAGTCAATATGCGGATACCCTGCCAGGTACATTAATCCATTCCGGGGCAGGCTTGTACACGCATCTGTTTCTACCGGGACGATAAATTTTATGCGATTATAAACGCACCCCTGCACTCTACTGTTTCTTAACGAGCACCTTGTCTATTCGGTTCCCGTCCATGTCGACTATTTCAAAGCTATGCCCTCTGAAATGCACTATGTCACCGGTGCATGGTATATGCCCCACCCTGTGTATGATGAAACCTGCAAGTGTATTGTACTCGCGGTGTTCCTCCCCGGCAGACGGGAAATGCTCGAGAAACTCATCTATGGAAATAAGCCCGTCCACAAGGTACGAACCATCCCTGCGCCTCACTATCTCCGGATCACTGGAGCGCTGCATGAAGGGGATCTTGCCCACGATCTCCTCGATGATATCCTCGAGCGTAACCAGGCCCATGACACCGCCATACTCGTCGATGATAAAGGCAATCCTCGTCTTCCCGGCCTTGAAGAGTTCAAGCACCTTGATCGGGCTCATGCCAGAGGGAATAAACAGGGGTTTTTCTATATAACTGTTGATTGACTTCAGGTCACCTTTGAGGATTTTTTTCAGGACACGCTGCGTCTTCACAACGCCGATTATGTTATCGATCCCGTTCCTGCATACCGGCAGGTAGAGGTAATCGCTGTTTTCAATTATTTTTTCACGGATCTTCTTCATTGGTGAGCCGATCTCGATGTACTCTATGTCAGGACGGGCTGTCATTATGAGTGAAAGCCTGGTCTCATGGAGTTCAAAAATTGATTCCACCATGTCGCGCTGTTCCTTCCTGAACAGACCCAGCTCCTCACCCTCGCGTATCATGACACGGATTTCCTCCTCGCTCACCGGCGGCTCAACAACTGGCTTGAACGGCAGGAACCTCATTATTATATCAGTTACCAGAGTAAACAATCTGGAAAAGGGCACCAGCATATAGGATATTGCCCTGACAGGAAAAATAAGAAGAGAAGCGATGCGTTCAGGGTTGGAGAGCGCAATCCTTTTGGGCACAAGCTCGCCGAGTGTTATGGAGATCGATGTCGTGGCTATGACGACGATAGATATGCTGAGCACCTTGGCGATTTTTTCAAGCATGGGGATAGTTTTAAAATAAGCCTCCATGTTCTCAGATATGGTTGCCTCTCCGAAGGCACCGGCCAGGATACCGATGAGTGTAATCCCCACCTGTATGCCCGAAAGAAACTGGTTCGGTTCACGCGCTGTTTCCAGCGCGGCCTTGTATCCGGCATGACCGCTCTCGGCCTTGATCTTGAGCCTTGACTTTCGTGAAGAGACCACCGCCATCTCAGACATGGAAAAAAATCCGTTAAAAAGGACCATGATTAAAATAATCATTACTGCGGTAAAAGATGTTATCATTAGTTACCCCTTGCGGTAAAACGCGGCGTGGTTACAATATATCTATTTTCCCTTTGACAGGCAGACCCTGTTCATACCTGCTTTTTTAGCCCGGTAGAGAGCCTTCTCGCTATCGTCATAAAGGCCTTCAAGACCGGCATTACCATCATTGCTCCATGAGCTCACGCCTATACTCACTGAATAATGAAACGATGACCTCCCGGAAAGAAACACATCGGCTACCTGCACCCTTATTCTCTCAGCTACTATGCGCGCAACCTCAGCTGTTGTGTCGGGCAGAAGCACCACGAATTCCTCGCCCCCGTACCTGCACACCAGGTCATACCCCCGGACCATGTTCCTGATCATCAGCGCGAGTTTTTTCAGTATCTCATCCCCGGCATTGTGCCCGTACCTGCGGTTAAACTTTCTGAAATTGTCAATATCGATCATGAGCATCGATACCGGCAGGTTGATCCTCGATGAAAGAGCCATGTACTTTTCCGCATCGATTTCGAATCCCCTGCGGTTATTGACCCCTGTGAGAAAATCAGTCATGGTCTCTCTAAGCAGGGACTGCTCTGTCAACTCCTTCTTAAAAAGTATGTAACCGGCAGTTCCGGTCATCATCACAACAAAGAAAGCGAAAAATGTTCCTATGTGTATCTTCAACTGTAGCGGGGGGTCACTGATGCCCGACGAAAAGAACAGAACAGACCTGACCATAAACATAATGGAACTGAGCGTGTATATGAACGCGGTTATCCTGCTCAGAAATGATGAGAAAAGCCACCTTGAAAAAAATACGATACCGGTTATAAAAAAAATAATGGCGATGATGGCTGATCCTGCCCCCGTATTGATACCCGCGGTCATCCCCGCCGGGTTGACCTCAACTATTAGCGCAATAACCGGCACGGCAAGCAGTGTTCTGAAGAGCCATACAGGGATCTGCATCTGGACCGAAGTGACAGCAATGGCGTCAAAGGCAAAACCGGCCGCAAGCAGAACAGATCCCGCATTAAAATTGACCGCCGGGAAGGGCCCGCCCGAAAAAGCTATAAAAAACCATGCAAAGCACTGGCAGGCCCTTGCGAATATATAGCAGTAGTCGCACCTCTGGCGTTTTCCAACCGCAGGATGCAGCAGGAAGAAGAGGAGCGCTATAAAATTTCCCACGAAGAGAAATATAATGACAGTCTGAATATCTATCCGGATCATATATTAATTTATACAGCAGGGCGCCGCTGGTGTCAAGTTTAAATAGTGGCCACTCCCCCGGTTCCCTGAGACATAAGGCTTGACTATTCGCAGAATTTTCTGTTTATTATATCAGACCCGGCGCAATGGCACCGCACATCCTTTTACGCAGTTTCAGCGGCTCCGGCAATTTATTAACAGGATAACCTGATGGAAGAGATCAAATGGCTGGGGCACAGCAGCTTTAAAATCAAGGGAAGGGGGAGGATAATCTATATTGACCCTTACCTCCTTCATGAACATGAACCCGCTGATTTCATTTTTATTACACACCCGCACCCCAGGCACTTCTCCATGGATGACATAAAGACGGTTGCCCGTGAAAAGACCAACATATACGCCCCCGCAGGCTGCATAGAACAGCTTGAACCCCTGCCCGGCTGGACAATCGAGGTCACTCCCGGGACAGTATACCAGGCAGGGGCATTCAGAGTTACAGCCGTACCGGCCTACAACACCAGGGACGACAGGCACCCGGCCGGGGCCCTCTGGTCAGGGTACATAATTGAATTCGGAGACATGAAGGTCTACCACGCAGGGGACACCGGCCTCATCCCGGAGATGAAGGATATCCCGCACATGGATTATGCCCTGCTGCCCGTATCGGGTGGAAGCGTCATGAACGCAGAGGAGGCGGCAGAAGCGGCAAAAATACTGAAGCCTGTTATCGCGGTACCAATGCATTACAGTTCGGAGGAGGATGCGGCGGCATTCAGGAGGCTCTACGGAGGAACAACAAGAATAATCAAAGCCACCTGTTAATGACCTTTTCAATGTCAGCCATCTTTACCGGCTTGGAGAGGTAATCGTTCATACCCGAATCGAGGCAGAGTTCCCTGTAACCGTCCAGGGCATGGGCCGTCAGCGCGATAATTACAGTATCGGGATTCAGCACGCCCGAGGCCCCGCTCCTGATGAGGCGCGTTGCCTCGAAGCCGTCCATTTCGGGCATCTGGCAGTCCATGAGCACAATATCGTATTCCCTTTCACGCATCATTCCAATGCATTCATGGCCGCCCGTGGCAAGGGCTGCGTCATATCCAAGTTTTTTCAGCATGGCCATGGCAAGATACTGGTTGGTCCTGTTGTCCTCTACTACCAGTATTCCGGCCTGCGACCTGTCCAGGATGCTGCTCTCTGCCCCGGTTTTTTTATGCCTTACCCTTACGTTCACACCGTGGGATTTTTCAAGCTGAAGGGTGAAGCTGAAGGTTGTACCTTTGCCGACATGGCTTGACATGGATATCTCACCGCCCATGAGCTCAACAAGCTTGCGGGTAATAGTGAGTCCCAGTCCTGTGCCACCATACCTTCGCGTGATTGAACCATCGGCCTGGGTAAATGGCTCGAACAGCTGCTTCATCTTGTCTGCCGGGATTCCTATGCCAGTATCTGTCACTGAACATAGCAGCTTGACGGATTTGCCCCTGATGCTGCCGCAAGTCAGGGCAAGCGTCACACTGCCCTGGTGGGTAAACTTGATGGAGTTATTAAGAAGGTTTGTAAAAATCTGCCTGATCTTGTCCGGGTCTCCCACCAGGTAGACCGGCACCTTCTCATCAATGCTGACCTTCAGATCAAGGCCCTTGCCCGAAGCCTCTACTGCAAGCATCTCCTGCACGTTGTTCACTGTTTCAATCAAATTAAAGCTTCTGGCCCTGATTTCGTACTTGTTCGCCTCAATTTTCGAGAGGTCCAGTATTTCATTTATTATTACAAGGAGGCTTTCACCGCTGGACCTGAGCACCTCTGACATGTGCCGCTGTTCATCATTGAGGTCAGACTCCAGGAGCAGGCTGGTCATGCCTATTACCCCGTTCATGGGAGTTCGGATCTCATGGCTCATGTTTGCCAGGAACTGGCTCTTGGCAAGGCTTGCAGACCTGGCCTTCTCCGCCATCTCCCTGGCGTTTTTAAAAGCAGCCTCAAGTTCAACGTTTGTTTTTCGCAGCGACTCCTCCGCCAGCTTCCTCTGTGTTATATCAAGGATGCTGAGCAGTACCGTGGGCGAATTCTCCAGCAGAAAGATTGTCGTAGAGAGCATAAGGTGCCGGTTTTCAACGACCTTGCCTATGGCCAGAGGGTGGGCAATCTCGGAATTGGCAATGTCGGTTCCGCTCCTGAAGGTTTCGGCTATTGTACCGGTTATTACACAGGAGGCGCAGTGAGCTGAATTTCCGCAGCCCCCGGCTGAACTCACGGCATTGACACACCTGAGCGCGTCACCGATCCTCCTGCCTGTCATCTCTTCGGGCGAGGAGTAGACATACCTGGCAGCAAAGCTGTTGACCTTCTCAACTGTTTTTTCAGCATTAACCAGCATCATTATAACCGGCGCGTTCTCATATATGGCGCGCAGCTCCTCCTGCTGCTCCCTGAGCGACTCAAGTGCCCTCTTCTTTGCCGTGACGTCCAGGACTGATATTATCCCTGCGGGCCTGCCCTGGTACTCAATGTGGTTACCGCGGAGAGTTACCCATTTCTCGGACGCGTCCCTGGTGAATATCCTGAACTGGTACTCGTTCTCGCACTCCCTGCCTGCCTGTCTCAGGTAACCGTTCTCCCTCACGTTTTCAGCGGCCTCGGGCGCGACGAATTCCCAGAACTTCATCTTCAGCAGCTCGTCCCTGGTGTAGCCCGAAATATTCTCCGCCTCGCGGTTCGCATAAACCCAGTTGTCCTCCTGGTGAATAAGAATCGCGTAGGGAGCTGACTGAGCCAGGTTCCTGAACTTCTCCTCGCTCTCCCTGGACGCGTCGAGTATCATCTTTCTCCTAGTGATATCAAGCACCTGTATGACCGAATTCATGCGCCCTGATTCATCGCGGAAAACCGATACCCTCAGTTCACAGTTCTTCTTCGTACCGTCCTTCGTGACAATAACAGTTTCGTACACCGGAAACTCGCCGTAGCCGGACTGCCTCCTCCTGTAGCGCGCCGCGATGTCGTCCCTGAAAGGCGCGTCAATATAATTCAGAAAATTTGTCTCAAGGAGTTCAGAGGCGTTGTAACCGGTCATGAGCGCCATCTCCCTGTTTGTATATGTTATGGTATAGTCGTCGTCGATAATCATAAGGCCGCCGTGGGTGTTTTCGACAATGGACCTGTACCTGACCTTCCCGGCCACGAGGCGCTCATTCATATTTTTCAGCTCAACATTTTTCTCTTCAAGCTCCGACAGGGCAAGTTTAAGTTCCGATGAATAGGCCTTCAGTTCAGAGTTGAACTTTTTCAGCTCATCCTGTAACTTAATCCGGTCTGTTATGTCCTCGAAAATAGTTGCGAACTGTCCGCGGACAGGCGCGTATGCCATGATGTGGAAGTGCCGGTCCAGGGCCTTTGAATAATGGTCAAAGCTGGCGGGGCTGCCTGTGAGTGCGACTTCTCCGTACACGCCAGCCATGACATCTTCAGGGCCGGGCATCACTTCGCATGCTGTCCTGCCTATGACATCCTTTGCTGAGAGCCCGGTCAGGGCCTCAAAACCGGGATTGACATCAATGAACCTGTAATCTACAGGCATGCCGTGACTGTCGCATATTATCTCATGAAGCGCCAGGCCGTTCATCATCCTTTCAAAAAGAAGCCTGTACTGCTGATCTTTGAGCCTGACACTTTCAGACAGGGAGCGCGTCTCGGTATTGTCCATGGCCAGACCAACGTAGCGTATTACGCTCCCGCTGCTGTCATAAACCGGGTAGTTCCTGGAGTGTATCCATTTGAATCCTCCATCGCCGCTGCTGATCCTGTATTCAAGCTGTGACATTGTGCCGCTGCTGACCACCCGGTCGCGCGCCTCCATGACTGCGCCTATATCCTCGGGGTGTATGTTCTTTGTGAAAGAGTGCGGGTCATCGTAGAGGATAGAGTGAGGTTCCCCCCAGACCGTTTCGTAGGCAGGGTTAACGTATATGACAGCGTCGGTACCGGCGTCTCTAAGCCAGAAGACCTCGCTTATGTTCTCGGACAGCTGGCGCAGGCTTGTCATGCTATCTTCAAGCCTCCTGTGGGTGTCAGAGAGTTCAAAGGCCATCTCGATGGATGAAAGAAGCACAAAATCCCCGGAGTCCTTTTTTACGTAACCGTAACGCGTTATTGACTTTACCCTTTCGATGGTGTCCCTGTCGCCATGGGCAGTGAGGAATACAAGGGGTATCTTTTTTGATTCAAGGATTTTTGTTGCAGCCTCTGTACCGCTCATCCCTGTACCGAGGTCAATATCCATGAGGATGAGGTCAATGTCCGGAAAACTGAGAGCGTGCTCAACAGCCTTCTGCCCTGAGTGCGCAGTTACAACATCATAGCCGTTCTTTCGCAGCAGGGAAGTCCCGGCCATGGCTGTTACAGCCTCATCCTCCACAAGGAGTATTTTTTTTAATTTTCCAGTTTTCATCGCTGCGGTTACTTCCTGCACCAGGCCCGCACACATAACAGTAACAAGTCAGAGGCCTGAACGCCCACTGTTAACTTACTGAAAAAATCGCAAAAGGCAAGTATTAAATCATAGTACGTTTACAAACCGGCGTTTGAATCATTCATGAAGCATTTAAATGATCCCTGTTGCAGCAAGGTAGCCTGTAAACCCGTCAAGGGCCATCTGCACACCTATGGTGGCCACTATAAGGCCTGTTATTCTTATAAGGGCGCCCATTATGTTGTGCCTCGACAGTGAAGCGCTGAAGAGAGGTGTGACAATCATTACTGCCATATTAAGAAGCACTGCCAGTACAACCGAGGCTGAGGTTACCAGCATCCCGTATTTGGCCGGAAAAGATACGGCAGCTGTAATTGTGGCAGGGCCTGCAATCAGGGGAGAGGCAATGGGAACTATTGACAGGTCCTCGAGCCTCTGGTTATGTTTTACCTCAAAAAAAAGCCCCTTGTTCAGCGCTTCAAATCCCCTGTAGACCAGCACCACCCCACCGGCAATTTTGAATGAATATATCTGGATGTGAAAAAATTTAATCAGCAGAAAATTGCCCAGGAATATGAAAGAGAGGAGTATGATAAGGGCCACGGCCGAAGCCCTTAGGATTATATGCCTCATCTCCGCAGCCGGGGTGTTTCCGGTCATGGTTGATATGATAAATATCTTGCTCATAGGATTTATAAGCGCTATGAGGGCCAGAGTGCAATCGAGCATGCTGTACAAAAATTCAGGCATATTATCCACTCCTGCGATATAATCTAATTCCTCTGAGCCGGGGCAGCAAGAAGTTTTTTAAAAATTAAAAATACTTGATTCACGTCTGGCACAGGGCACGGGCAGGCCCCATATTGACATTGTATTCTACTTTCAATAACTTGTCAGTATTGATCATACATAGCAGGGGCATATGAATATAAAAAACCTTTTTAAGCTTACAGGTGCCATGATACTGCTGGCCGCCACACTGAACTTCACAGCATCATGCTCAGGCAAATCAGGAAGGATTATCAGGGTCGGCGTTCTTTTTCCAATGACCGGAGACCTGGCAGACAAGGGAATAGATTCAGTAAGGGCGCTGGAGATGGCCGCGGACGAGATCAACCGTGATGGCGGCATTAAGTCCATGAACGGGGCCATGATCGAACTCATATACGGTGATACAAAGGGGAACCCGGATAGCGGGGCAGCTGAGGCTGAGAGGCTCATCACCAGGGAGAATGTTTCAGTTATCATAGGCACATACCAGAGCAGCGTAACAAAGGTTGCCACACAGGTCGCGGAGAGGTTCGAAACCCCATTCATAGTGAGCATATCGCTTGCCGACATCATTACAGAAAGGGGGTTCAGGTACACCTTCAGGGTGGTCCCCAAGGCCCAGTACTACGGCAGGGAACAGGTTCAGTTCCTGGTAGAGAGCGCTAAAAACCGGGGATTCATGATGCGGAGGGTGGCCCTGCTTCATGAAAACACAGATTTCGGCACTGCAACATCCCTGGCGCAGAAAAAGGCCCTTGCGGAATACGGAATAGAAATTTCGGCGGACGTGAGCTATGTGGCCGAGGGCGCCAGGGACCTGAGGGCTGAAGTATCAAGGGTAATCGCCTCCGCGCCCGATGCCATACTGACTACTACCTACCTGAACGACAGCGTGCTCATATACAGGGAACTTGCACGCAGGAGGATACAGGTACCGGTCATCGACACTGCCGGCGGGACTGTATCGCCCGACTTCATAAAGCTTCTGGGTGCCGACTCCGAGAATGTATTTACATCAGCCGAGTTTTCAAAGTATACGGAGAGCGGAAGGGATCTGAACAGAAGGTTCAACAGCAGGTACGGAGTTGACATAACAGGCGACAGCGCCTACGCATACCAGTCAATGTGGGTGCTCAGGGACGCACTTGAACGCGCAGGCACAAACGACAGGATCAGGCTGCGGGATGCCATTGCGTCAACAGACATGGGAAAAGGCGAGCACATGATACTGCCCACAGAGAGGATCAGGTTCGGCAGCGATGGACAGAACATCAACGCGCGCCTCTTCATAGTCCAGATACAGGATGGAGAATACATACCGGTCTGGCCTTTGGAGTATTCCACCGGGAAAGCAAAATTCAGAAGATGAGAGGTTTACCAGTAAATATATTGCTGAAAACCAAGAGGCTGTTCAGGTTAAACAGCCTCTCGGCGCGTATTACGTGGGCATCAATAACAGTTGTAATCACCTCGCTAATCATAGTGGGATCAGGGCTGATAATTATTGCATCGAATTCAATCAGGAAGAACACCTACGAACTACAGCTTAAAAAAGCAGAAACCCTTGCCATGATGATCTCGGATTACATAAGGCATGTAACAGGCACCATGGTCACAATCGACAACCTTGGCATCCTTAAAGAGGGGAACAGCACCGCCTCACAGGCCATTCTCGAAAACCTCATAATATACCAGTCCTCCCTTTTCAGCCAGATAATACTACTTGACAGCACGGGCACCGAGATAATCAAGAAATCAAGGTACCACACCTACATTGATAAGGAGTACAGTAACCAGGCCTCCCTGCCCGCGTTTACCGAAGCGCAATCCGGAAAAATATATATCAGCCCCATATTCATTTCGAATGAAAGCGGCCTGTTGTCAATGATCATAGCAGTACCGGTTAAAACCAGAAGCGGTACCTCTGTGCTCCAGGCTGAAATTAACATTACAAAGCTATGGCAGGAGCTGTCCCTCGTAAAAATCGGGAACACGGGCTATGCATACCTCGTTGACCTCAGGGGAAAATTTATCGCGTCACAGAACTCGTCTGAAGTTTTGCAGAAATACGGCCTCGACATGATGGACAAACCTGCGGTTTCGGCTTTCACCAGGGGAGAGGCCGAGGTCTCTATGAAGACGTACAGGGGACTCGGGGATTCAGAGGTAACAGGTGTCTCTGCTGTTATCCCCGGAACACCATGGGCTGTGATTGTTGAACTGCCGGTATCCGAGGCTTTCGCGAGCCTGAGGCACATGACCTGGTACCTTGCAGGGCTGCTTATCGCAGGTTCATGGGCAGCAGGGGCCATAGGCTACTACATCTCCCGCAGGCTTGTGCGCAACATAAACTCACTGA
>CAYTSF010000043.1:0-8321 GCA_964440335.1 uncultured Leptospirales bacterium | reverse complement strand
GGGGCCATAGGCTACTACATCTCCCGCAGGCTTGTGCGCAACATAAACTCACTGACCGGGGCCGCAAGGATAATAGGAAACGGCAACCTTGACATCGAAATACCCTGCGAAACCGGAAGCGACGAGGTCGAGGTTCTCTCCCATGCGCTTGAAACCATGAGGACAGAGCTGAAAAACCTCTACCGGGACATGGAACTCCAGCTCGCTGACCTCAAGGAGGCAAGGGACGCGCTGACCGCTTCAGAATCAAAATACCGCGCCATATTCGAAAACTCCGGCAGCGCACTTGCCCTGATAGATGAAAACAACATAGTTACCATGATCAACAGGGAGTTCGAGAAAATGACCGGCTACGCCAGGGCAGAGGTCGAAGGCATATCGAACTGGATGCAGTATATCTGCAGGACCGAGGACCTTGAAAAGATGATGCAATACAGGAAGCTCAGGTTCTCAGGTTCACCCGACGTGCCGAATTCATACGAGATACACCTTGCGGGCAAAAACGGAATCATGGCTGACGTAATTGTCAGCGTTGAGTTGCTGCCGGGGACAAGGCAGACACTGGCAGCCATGGTAAACATAACCAAGCTGAAGAAGGCTGAACTGGCACTCAGCCAGAGCGAACTCAGGTTCAGGGCCATATTCAACAACTCATACCAGTCAATAATCCTCTTAACGACTGCCGGTGTTGTTCTCGAGGCAAACAGGACAGCCCTTGACTTTATCGGAGGCAGTGAAACCGACGCGATCAATAAACCCTTCGGTGAAACGTACTGGTGGTCCCACTCTGATGAGGAACAGCATAAACTCCACGAAGCAGTAAACCAGGCAGCTGACGGAAAACTTGCAAGGTACGAAACCACAAACCTTGCAGCGGACGGGACCATACACAACATAGACTTTTCAATTAAGCCGGTCTTTGACGACGCCGGGAGCGTTGTCCTGCTCATAGCCGAGGGCCGCGACATTACAGACCGAATAAGGGCTGAATCCGACCGTCTCAGGCTTGAGGAACAGCTGCGCCAGTCCCAGAAAATGGAATCAATAGGCAGGCTGGCCGGCGGCATTGCCCATGACTTCAACAACGTCCTGGGCGGCATAATGGGCACAGTTTCTCTTTTAAAGCACAGGTTTGAAAAAGGCGTCTTTGACATGGAATACACGCACAATATGATTATCATAATTGAGGAGGCAGCAATCCGCGCCGCAGGGATTGTCAACCAGATGCTCACCCTCTCGCGCAAACATGAAATGAAGCTCACCGCTACAGACCTGGAGAGCTGCGTGAAGAATGTCGTAAACCTCTGCAGAAACAGCTTTGATAAAAGAATAGAAATATCCGACAATTACCCCGACAGAAAAGTCATCATTGAAGCTGATTCAGCCAGGATTGAACAGGTGCTGCTAAACATATGCATAAACGCCTCCCATGCAATGACCATTATGCGAAGTGGCGACAGCCCGCAGGGCGGAAGGCTTACCATCTCCGTCCAGGCCCCACGCCAGATAATCAGCACATCGCGTGCGCCCCTTCCCGAAAGAAGCGGCAACTTCGCTGCCATCACCGTGTCAGACACCGGGGTCGGCATGAGCAGTGAGACCATAGCAAGGATATTCGATCCGTTCTACTCCACGAAAGAGAAGGAAAAGGGCACAGGGCTGGGACTGACCATGGCCTACAGCATCGTCCATGAACACAAAGGATTTATTGAGGTCTCCTCTGAAGAGGGAAAGGGCACATCCTTCGCTATTTACCTCCCTGCATCGGCCATTGGTTCCGCGACAGAAGCACCGTACGAAGATACTGTACTCCACCACGGCACTGGCAACATACTCATTGTTGATGACGAAGAGGTAATGCGGAACGTTGCCGCGAACATACTTGGCGAATGCGGGTACACCCCCATATCAGTGGAAGACGGGTATACTGCAATCGAAATCATAAAGAGCGGCGAAATGCCTGTGAGCCTCGTACTCCTGGACATGGCAATGCCGGGGATCAGCGGCAAGGAGACCTTCATCGAGCTGAAAAAAATCAATCCCGGTTTGAAGGTGATAATGTCATCGGGCTTCGGACAGGACCAGCGCGTACTGGAGAGCATTGAAACCGGGGTGGACAGGTTTATCCAGAAACCCTATACCCTCCATAACCTTTCAAGAGCAGTGCATGATGTCCTCGATGAAAAGCATGATAAATAATTTGACACCGGTTGCCCCTTCCGGCCTAATGCGGGATAAACATCCACAGGCCCGGTGAATACTCCCTTTTCATTTTTGAACAGGGGGCTGCCCGATAGATTCAGTCACTCCGGCCGGATTAAATTTATTTTGTACGGTATTATCAATGATCAGAGAAAAGAGGCTCGGCTTCACTGTCCAGGCCGAAGCCCCCGGCTCCTCGGCACGCGCCTGTTCTTTCCGCACCCTGCACAACGAAGTGCTGACACCAGTATTCATGCCGGTTGCCACCCTGGCCGTGCTCCGCTCACAGGACACGACCGATGTACACTCAACGGGCTTTCCGGTACTCCTTGCCAATACCTACCACCTTATGATCAGGCCCGGAACCGGTGTATTCGAAAAGTTCGGAGGCATACACAGGTTCATGAACTGGGACAGGTCAGTACTCACCGATTCCGGCGGGTACCAGGTCTTCTCGCTCTCAAAAGACGTGCGCATCACCGAGGAGGGGGCTGTGTTCAAAAGTTACCTTGACGGCAGCAGGTTCATGCTCAGCCCGGAAACAAGCATAGGCGCGCAGAAGATAATCGGAAGCGATATAATGATGGCCATGGACCAGTGCGTCCCCTCCACTTCAGAAAAGTCCATCTGCATGAACGCTCTCGGAATAACAGCACGGTGGGCAGAGAGGAGCCTGGCAGCCCGGGGTGATTCACCGCAGAGCATATTCGGCATAGTACAGGGCGCGTGTTACCCTGACCTGCGCAGGATGAGCGCCGGGCAGATAACATCCCTCCCCTTTGACGGCTTTGCCATAGGCGGTCTTGCTGTCGGAGAGGAGAGCCATGAACGCAACGACATGACAGAACTCACCGCATCCCTTCTGCCGCGCCACCTGCCCCGCTACCTCATGGGAGTTGGCACACCCTGCGACCTGCTCGAGGCCGTACACCGCGGCGTGGACATGTTCGACTGCATCCTGCCCACAGCCCTTGCGCAGCAGGGTGTGGCATTCACCTCTCACGGCAGGATCGAACTGAGGCGGGGCGTGCACAAAACTTCAGACAGGCCTCTGGACTCTGACTGCACCTGCCATGCCTGCAAAAACTACAGCCGCGCCTACCTGCACCACCTTATAAAATCCGGAGAATACTACGGCGCCAACCTTGTCGGCCGCCACAACCTCGTTTTCTACAAAAAACTCATGGACACCATGCGCGCCCATATAATGGCAGGCACATTCAGAACTTTCTATGATGAACAGAAAGAGCTGCTTCAGACAGATGACCGGGACCACCCGGTCAATCCTCCGCAGAGGAAGAACAGGCCCTCCTCCATGGTCCTGGGAGATTACGAAATTATCAGGCAGCACGGGGGATTTTACAGCGTCAGGCAGACAAGTTCAGGCGAGATAATGCACTCAGTATCCGATCCCGCCGCTGAATCAAGAAAACTTTACGCAGAGCAGACACGCCTCGCAGAGACTGCCTGCACCCCCGCCGCGGGTGACTTCATAATCTGGGACGTGGGCATGGGCGCTGCGACCAACGTCATGGCCGTAATAACCGAATACGAAAGACTCTGCGATTCGGGCCATGAACTACAGCCCCTGTGCATCATCAGTTTCGAAAACGACCTTGACCCGCTGAAGCTCGTTGTAAAAAACCCGTCGCTCTTCCACCACGTTCGCCACGCGGCGCCCGGCGCGCTCCTTGCAACCGGAAACTGGTCATCAAAAAAATACAGCATACGCTGGCAGCTTGCACCAGGCGACTTCCCCGGAACCGCACAAGGCGCAGAAAAGCCCCACTGCATATACTATGATCCCTTTTCGATCAACACCGACTCGTCGCTGTGGAGCATGGATACATTCAGGTCAATATACTCACTCTGCACCGGCCGCACGGCACGCCTCTTCACGTATTCCGCATCAACCGCAGTAAGGGCAGCGCTCCTTGCAGCCGGGTTCTATGTATGCAGGGGCGCGGCAACCGGCCCCAAGGATGAAACCACGGCCGCAATCACATCACTCGAACAGGGCACCATGGGAATGGAACTCATGGGAAAGGAGTGGCTTGGAAGGTACAGCAGAAGCAGTTCAAGGTACGCGGCAGGCAGTTGCGAAGAAGAAAAAAGACTGATAGATGAACTTGTATTTAACCACCCACAGTTCAGATAAAAATCATATAGCAGTGCGGGTTCAGGGATTCTTTATGCAATTACGGCCGGAACTCTGTATTTTTTAATCCGGGCCATAAACAGGACAGGGGGCTCCAGCCCCCTGTCTATCTCCCTTCCGGGTATACTTTCTGTTGTATTATGTTTACTTCTTGCCGATCTCTGCGTCCAGGGCAGCAAGGAACTCGTTTATGATCGCTGTACTCTGGTCCTGGTTTTTAATGTAGGAGATATACTTGATCTTTTTGTCTTTCCCTATGAGGATAACGATACCTTTACCGTTGCCGCTATCAAGCTGCCATGCGTTCTGCAGAATCCTGTCTTTATCAAGGAGGAATATGGCGTCAGGGAACTGGTCGCGTTTTTCCCTGGTCTTCTTGGCAATCAGAGCATCCGCCCAGATCGTCTCCTTGCAGTTCGCAATTCCTATGGCAACATACTTGGACTTGGGATAATTTTTGGCAGTAATCGCATTTGAAAGAGGGTCATTCACGTCTTTTGCATCGGGGTCAGTATACATGATGCTTACAATTCTTTCACCGATGTAGGGAATTGCCTTGGGATTCCAGTCCGGGTCCTGAAGCTGGACACTGGATACTGTCTGGCCTACGTAAGCCGCGTAAAGTTTAATGGCTGCAGAAACTCCTATGAAAAGCGACAGTACTATAACTGCTGCCATTAATTTTTTTTTCTTTAACATAAAACCTCCGGTATTATTAATAAATATTATTGTGCATAGTTGTAATAGTCCCCATCCGCAACTGTTAACAATAGCTGTTACGCCTGAATCAGCACATTCTTTTTCATTCGCGCGAAGGGGGAAATCCCATAGAACCAGTTTTATGAGAATCCGGCTTAAAACTCACGCGGAGCCCGCACCTTAGAGGCCGGGACCGGAATGACAGCGCCCTAATTATTTCGCAAAATGCTACGATCAGGGATGTAAGAACAATATAATGCAATCCTGGCGTTATGAGGAAAAAAATCAATCAGTATTTAAAGCGAAGAATTTATGGAGCTGAATACATAAAACCCGCTCCTTCGAGCGGGTTTTATGTGGCCGGTTATATTAATGAAACCCTTACTGCCCTGGGTCCTTTCTCACCTTTTTCAATTTCGAACTGAACTTCTGCGCCTTCAGGTAATGTTTTGAAACCCTGTGCTATGATAGCTGAATGATGTACGAATACATCTTTTCCATCTTCTGTTGTAAGAAAACCGAAACCTTTCTGGTCATTGAACCATTTAACTGTTCCTTGTGCCATTTTAAAAAACTCCTGATTTGAATTTCGGGCCGAGGCCCGCGGATTACCTGAATTCACGACTATAAAATTTACTCTGGAATGACGAGGAAAGAAAATAGAAGAATTTACAGCATGTAATCAACATGAGGCCACTATTTCAGTTCAATAAAATCTGTCAACCTCTAATTCCAAAAAACAGATAAATTATTTGCCCGGATTATGCCCTGCGGGTATATTGAATGCAGAGAGCAATCCAACAAAGGAGATCATAATGAAAATCGGCGCGCAGAACAACATCAGGGCAAAGGTAAAAGCAATCAAGGGAAACGAAATCATGTCAGTTGTAAAATTCGATGTTATAGAGGCAAAGGAGATGGCTGCAGTAATTACATCAGACTCTGTAAACAGCCTTGACCTGAAACCGGGAGATACGGTACAGCTCGTCATCAAGGCGATCCATGTTCTACCGGTAAAGGAATAACGCGGATGCGGCGCGTGGTTCTGTCTATTCAGGACAACCGCCGCATTTTTTTGTGCATGTCACATACTGGCTGGTGCAGGGATTGTCATCCGAATTGATCTCCTCGTCCACCCTCTGGTAGCATTCGTCCAGGCATGAGTCATAGTCATCTCCCCCCTTAGGGTAAGACCTGCTGCAGCTGTTATGGCACTCGCTTAAAAGTTTCTGCTGGAGGACCTCAAAGCATTTTTCAAGTTTTTTGTCGCATTTACCGCAACAGTCATCGCCGCACACAGCATCCATGCGGGGAAAAAGAATCATGCATGCGGCCAGCATTGTACCTGTTAAAATCAGTATCCTCTTCATACCCGCCACCCCTGTCCATAATAATCATAAGAAACATGGCCGCAGTCAACTGTTTTTAACATCTGCAAACGGGATAATTAATTACTTGCTTAAAGCACCGCAACAGGGCAACCATGCTAAACCATTCACTATGCCGATAATTCAGGTTTCAACACATGAAAAACAACCGTACACAATTTACAGGTCTCATGCTGTGCGCAGCCATGCTGGTATTGATAGAATCCCATGTGGTGAATGCGCTGATTGACTCATCGCTCCGAAGCAGCACCTGGTTTTATGTGCTGAACTTCGCAAACGGGCTTGCAGCACCATCGATAATATTCATCGCAGGATTTGTGTTCATGCCCGGCATTCAGACAGGGAACGGATCGTCCGGGCGGGGTACCCGCGGTTTCATGCGGCAGGCAGGGATCATCATGCTCATGTGGGTGTGCGGTTACCTGCTGCACATCCCATTCTTCTCGCTGGATAAGTGCATGCACAGGTCAAACTGGGTACACTGGATCAGGTTCCAGAGCGTGGATCTCCTGCAGCTCATAGCCCTGGGGCTCATGATTATACTCCTGCTGCGGTTTATAATAAAGAACGAACGGTTATTCACAGCAATGGTTGCAGCACTGGGACTCATGGCTGTTGTACCTGCGCCATACATATACTCCATCGATTCTGAAAAACTGGCCCCCTTCTGGCTGGCAGCGTACATGGCGCCGGTTTACTTCAGCTACTTCCCGGTTTTTCCATGGTTCGGGTTCATGGCAGCGGGCGCGATCTCGGCCATGATATTCAGAGTGTACGGCGCCGGAAACAGAGAAAATGTTTTTATGAAAAGGGCACTCATTGCCGGCGCTGCCGCAGCAGCCATTAGCATCCCACTCATGTTTTACATGAAGGGCACGCTTAAAATCTTTACAGACATCAGACCGAATATCCTCTTCTTCACGGGCCGTCTGGCCTGCCTGTACATAATCCTTGCCCTGTGCTATTACTGCAGCAGGCCTCAACACCGGATTTTGCGCATATTCACATGGGGAGGGAGCGAAACACTGCTGGTCTACATCCTGCACCTGCAGATAATCCACCGTGACATACTTCCAGGCGGGCTGTCACTGTCAGAAAAGTTCCCGAATACGCTGGGGCCGGCCATGTGCATACTCATTGCACTATCCATAATACTGCTCATGCTGCCCGCGGCTTTTATATGGAACATGCTCAGAGAAAAATACAGGTACTTCACTGTGGCAGCGGTAACAGCCATGGTCGCAGCAGGGGCAATACTCTTTGTGCTGCTTTAATTATATCGCGCGGAAGATGGCCTTATTTTCATGATTTTAAAGGAGAGGCCAGGGCCTCGAACTCCTGCTTTACTTTATCTTTCTCTTCACGGGTCAGGTTGTGCCACCGTGTATTTTTTATTGCCCCTTCAAGGGCGTAGAGCATGTTCATGCAGCCTCGCCCGGAAACACCGCGAATCCTGAACAGTGCAACGGCGCTCCCGGCCTTGACAAGCTCTGCCGGTGTGCCTATACCCGCAGATTCCAGTTCCGCGGCAAGCACTTCACCGATGTTAGGCATATCCCTCAGGGAATTCATAAACCCGGCCTCCTTCGCATGTACAATCATCCCAGGAGAAGTCTCCTGAACCTGCCGTGTATTTCAGCTTCATCAAACTTTGACGCGTCAGGCATAAGCCCTCCAGCAAGGTCAGCATGGCCGCCGCCGAAGCCCAGGCCCCGCAGTGCATCCTGTATGGCCCGGGCCGCGTTCCATTCCTTCCTCTCGTTCCTAATGGAGAAGTTGATGTTATTGCCGTTCTTCGCGCAGAGTATGACAAAGTCAACCTCGTCAAGTGCAAGAAAAAAATCCCCCAGTATGCCCAGGAGGTTCTGGTTGCA
>CAYTSF010000042.1:19526-22788 GCA_964440335.1 uncultured Leptospirales bacterium | reverse complement strand
GGGGAATGATTTTATGAGCTCAGCAGTGCTCATGACAGCCGGGAGCACTGTGGAAAACGCAAGGGTTGCCTCGGCCATGTACATGGCTGCCGTGAGTTCGCCCGTGCCTGCATAGTACCAGTTCGCCGTGTACCTGTTCAGGTATTCGAATGCCCACCAGAACGCGGCGCTCAGCGGGAAAAGTTTTGCGATATACATTGTGTTGTGTGTTATGAGCGATCGCCCGGTGCGCATGTAGCAGAAGGCGTTTACTGTGAGGATGTATGATATCCACAGCGGCAGGAACGTGAACCTCTGTACATGTGAAAGCAGCGGGAGCCTTGTCCATGCGAAGAGCCACGCTGACGCGCAGAGAAAGAGGCCGCACCATCCCCACCATGGGAATTTACGGCGTGTCCCCTGCTGTTTGCCGGTACCTGCCCGGTTTTTTATTATATGAAGCAACGGGTGAGCAATGAGGATTATTATTGCGCTGCAAAGCAGGATGAAGAGCGTCCATGAAAATGGCGCATGGAAGTTCCGGCCTGTTACAGGGGGTATATGCAGGTAA
Source organism: uncultured Leptospirales bacterium (assembly GCA_964440335.1). Lineage (GTDB taxonomy): Bacteria > Spirochaetota > UBA4802 > UBA4802 > UBA5550 > JAAYBQ01. Next base: position 22,238 of record CAYTSF010000042.1, on the reverse strand, counting down.
TACGATGAGTCACCTCCGGCAAGCATGATGCCCGCAAGGGGCAGCAGCAGTATGATTATTACCGAGAGTGCAGCTGCCAGTGGTGGTGTTTCCGGAACCTTCATTCTCAGAACTTAATATAAAATCGGGCTGATTACAATACAAAAAACATCCCGGTAATTCTGCCGCCCGTTCAGCATGGAGTCAGAATGATCTTATAAACTTTTTTACCGCTTCTTCTATCTCATCCCGCACCTTGCGCGTCTTTTCAAGAACATCATCGCGTTCCCCCGTGAAACCTGAAGGGTCGCTGAATGGCCAGTGGATCTTTTCGGCTCTTCCGGGAAAGACCGGGCACCTCTCCGCTGCCTCGCTGTGGCAGACGGTTATCACGTAGTCAAAAGAGAGGCCGCGGCTGTTAAGGTCAAAAACGCTCTTTGTATTGTTACCTGAAATGTCGATTCCTTTCTCTTTCATTACTTCTACAGCATTCCGGTTGAGTGTTCCGGGTTCTATGCCGGCACTCATTACTTCGAATTTATTACCTGCGTAGCTTTTCAGGAACGCCTCTGCCATCTGGCTGCGCGCCGAGTTGTGTACGCACAAAAACAGGACTTTTGTTTTTTCCATGTTTACTCCTTTTCATGTATAAGTATAAGCACGGTCATCTGAAACAGTATAAAGAAAAAATAAATTTTTACCTGGATTAAACCAGCTTTTACGGGATTGTACGCGTCTGAAGTGATGTCCCGGCCTGGAGGGATAAACTGCTGATCTGAAAATAGTTGACATTAAAGATCCGGACATGCATTTTAAATATTATATCTGTCAGATAGAATTGTTTCACCGGGAGAATGCAAGCCGTAGTTCAGGAACCGGTTGACAATGTGATTCAGCCACGGAGGATTATATGGTATTAAGTGATGAGGCAAAAAAAGCAGGCAGGAAGTTCAATATCTCTTTCATTATCTCCACGGAGTTTTTCAGCTACTTTGTAATGATTCCGCTGCTTTTCATTTACTTTACGGTCAACCTGGATATATCCCTGGCGAACCTCATGCTGCTCCTGAAGATACTTGTAGTGGTGGTGCCTGTTTCGATGATAACAACATCCGTATGGGACCACCTTGAAGTGGCGCCTGTGCTTAAATATATGAAGCTCAGGGTTAATGGTGATGAGGTCCCGGACCGTGTGTATGATACCGCACTTCGCCGTTTTTTTTCACTCATATACATACACTCCATATGCTCTATGCTGCGCTGGATAATCGGCCTGTCAATGGCCTATGTTCCCTTTACAATACTGGCTGACCTCTCGAGGGTGCAGACAATAAACGTATGGCTCACAATGGCAATTGTCCCGCCCCTGGGCATGATGTTGTTTTTCTTTATGACGGAGAGGATAGTGCAGCGATACCTTGGCATGGGTTTTTTCATGGAGCGTGATGTGAAGGGCGTATCCCTGCACATGAGCTTTTTTTTAAGGATGGTGCTTTCCATATGTGTAATGGTTGCACTTCCCCTCATCGCCGTCATCGGTTACTTTCTGCTGGTTATTGAAAAATCAGGGGTGCAGGGCGGGATCGACGGTGTGAAGTTTGCTTTCATCATACTCTTCGGCATGATTACAGCAGGGACCCTCATATACGGACTGATCCGTTCAATAAATGACAAGGTTAGTCTCATAACCCTCTACCTCAGAAAAATAGGAGAGGGTGATTTTTCCTCGAAAAGGAGCGTGACTGCGGTTGTTGATGACCTGACGCGAATAAACCAGGACGTTTTTTACATGAAAGAGAACATTGCCGAGATTATACGGGAGATAAGGTCCAATTCCGCACAGCTTGAAAAATCAACCGATGACATCTCACGCATAACAGACTCTTTCTCGCTCGATGCCCAGAGCCAGGCGGCCACTGTGGAGGAGATAACCGCGACCATTGAGGAGGTGTCTGCAAGCATGGACAACATCGCGCGGAATACACAGGTGCAGGTTTCGGAACTCGGCAGGCTCATGGAAAAGATGAACGACCTCACTTCGGCCACGCGGGAGATGAACCGCAAGACCTCGGGCGCGGTTAAGCTCACCGAAGAGATATCGGTACAGGCTGCGGGCGGGGAGGAGTCCCTCTCCAAGATGAAAACCAGCATGGGGCGCATAGGTGAAAGGTCAAAACAGATGAGTTCCATAATCAGCATCATAAACGACATATCAGACAAGATCAACCTCCTGAGCCTCAATGCCTCGATTGAAGCAGCCCGGGCCGGGGATGCAGGGCGCGGTTTCGCGGTGGTGGCTGACGAGATATCCAAGCTGGCCGATACCACGGCCTCAAGCGTGAAGGAGATCAGCGCCCTCATAGCATCGAGCGAAACAGAGATCGAGTACGGCATAGCGACCGTAAACGACGTTGTTGTAAAGATCAGCAGGATCACCCAGGGCGTAAGCGAGATCAACAATATGACCGAGAGCATTTCAGGCTTCATGAACAGGTACATTGAATCCAACGAGAGGATCAACAGCGATGTAAACAGCGTCCTTGGCAAGTCGGGAGAGATTGAAAGCGCCATAACCGAACAGAAGACGGCTATGGGGGACGTGGTGCGTTCTGTGAACAATATCAACGAGCTGACCCAGAAGATAAGCATGGGGTCAGAGGATATCGCGGTCAATACCAGGAGCAACCTTCAGATGACCAATGCGCTGCGCGCGAAGGTCGGCGCCTTTATCGT
>CAYTSF010000042.1:0-19426 GCA_964440335.1 uncultured Leptospirales bacterium | reverse complement strand
CCAATGCTCACAATGCCCTTCCCGCCGAAAACTATTTCGTTCATGGAAGACCTGGCCGCGCCGAATGTCGTTGTGCCATAGACGATCCTTTCAGCGGGAAAGAAACTGTTTATCACATCAAAATTTCCAATGCCGTTCTGCAGCGAGACAACTATTGCATCGGGCTTTATTTTTCCTGTTATATCCTGCAGCGCGCTTTCAGTGGAATAGCCCTTGACGAACAGGAAGATAATGTCTGCGTCGGACAGTATTGAGGGGTCGTCTGATATTACTGGCTTAAGAAGGATGTCGCCGTCGGAATGTATAATCTTCAGTCCGCCCTTCATGCTTTCAACTGTTTCTGCGGATTTTTCGTAAATGAGGGTCTCGATGCCATTCCCCATAAAGAATGAGGCAAAGAGCGATCCAAGGGAGCCTGCTCCTGCGATACCAGCTTTCATGTATTCCTCCGGTTATTCTTTTATACCCGTAAGAAACAGGTATTCCACGGTTGCATATCCACTTTATGAATAGTATAACAGTTTATGAGCCGGTGCCATATTTGTCATTAAAATTACGGGATGCCTGTCGATTTTCATAAAATGGTGTCCCGCAATTACGGGCGCAGGTTCACCCTGCACAGGACTGGCAGCCTGGTTCATTAATAAATTTCTTGACACTTGATATTCGCAGTTATCATATTAGAATATACCGGCATTCCCCTGAAAATATCCCTCAGTGGATTTTACGGGCCTGTTCCGGTAAGTGAAACCGTAAATGTATATCCTCTTCAGGCTTGTCCGGGGGGATCGGATATTTTATATCAGGGTAAATGAAATGAAACGAAAATTTTCTGTCAGATCAATCCTCTTCGCAATGCTTGCATGTGTGATGCTCTTCTCCTCCGCGGGTAACCTCTCGGGCAAGGATTCATCGGAATCCGCCAAAAAGAAACGAATATACATTACCAACATCAAGGGTGATGGTGTGAAGAAACAGGTCCTGGACAGGCTGAGGAACGGCATATTCAACTCCATACTGACAAACTACGGCGATAAGTACAGCGTCATAGATGACGAAGCGGTCAAGACCCTTTATTCCCAGGCTGAAAAAATGCTTGCATCGGGCTGCGATGATGCCAGCTGCGTAAAGGACATTGCCACCAACATAAAGACAGATATTATCATCTACGGTGAGGCATCCATTGACAATGGCGAGATCAGGGTCAACATAAGGTCAATGTGGAAAGACGCAAAGAGCGACGAGTACAGCAACAAGCCAACAGTTGATGCCACCTTCAGGGAGAGCCAGGTGGACTGGTTCTCATCCGAGATAGGTAAGAAGGTAGTTGACCAGGCGTACAAATTCGACCCTTCAAAGGCGCCGGTTGAATATACATCAAAAATTGAAATCCAGAATATTGCCATTTCGGGCGCCGACAGTTTTAACATTGAAGTTTTAAAGTTCAAGACCGACGACCAGGCGATCCAGAACATACTCGGTTACCTCAAGGAGGTCGTTCAGGAGGGGGACGAGGAGTTCGTTGACGGAGATTACGAAGACGCTATCGATGAATACAACCTGGTCATTGAGAGGATCGATTCGAAGCTCCGTCCCGAAAGCAGGGAGAAGATGAAGGCGTACAGGGCCGAGGTGGTCAGCCGCATAGACACATCCTACGCCATGATTTATAAAGAGGAGATGGAGAAGATCGATAAAAAACTCAAGGGCGAGGATGATGCTGATGAGTCCTTCGTGAACAAGATGATCGGTAAATACCGCGATATCAAGGCGGACATGAAGGAGATTCCCCAGCACTACTTCGGCGAAAATTCAAAAAAGATATCAAAAGCCCTTGATAGCAGGGTCGATTCATGCTTTGTCTCCATATGCACCATGCATGAGAAGATCGGCGATACGGCGTACAGCGAATACAAATTCGACAGGGCCCTTGATGAATACAATACATCTCTCAATATCGCCGGCAACATCACCGGTACAAAAAAGACCGAGATAATGTCCAGGTATACATCGAAGATCTCTGTTACATACACAACAGGCAAAAGCTACATGATCAACAAGGTTATCTCGTATACTGACAGGGCCGAGTACTACAATGTCCAGGACAAGACATCAAAGGCGGAGGACATGCTCGAGGACGCAAGGGACTTCATGACCGGCGGCATGCACATCTTCATTACCGATGAGGCAATATTTATCTACAACAACCTGGCAGAGCTGCTGAAGATAGAGCAGATAACATCTGAAACCGAGCCTGAACTTTTTAAAACCATGTCCGGTGCGGACGGTATTTCGAATAAGTACAGGGACGCATTCATAGCCTACATGACAAACTTTTCTCCGGGCAGCGAAAGTACGGGCAACGACCTTTACGGCATGTGGATTGACAGCAGCACATACGCGGTAACATGCCAGGGCGTGGCCAACGGTGATGCCGAGAGCCACCTGAGGAAGAAGACAGCTCTTACCTCTGCGCTCATGCTTTCAATATACAGGTATTTTGAAAAATTCGAAGGCAAGTACATCAAACAGTCAGACTATGACAAGGCCGAGGGCCTGGTACAGCGGACCATGGATATAACAGTTAAGGGGATCAGGATTGAGAGTTTCTCAATCGTTAAGGCGGTTTCCGGCGAGACCGGGACCATCAGCATAAAGATGACCCTTCCTGACAAGACTGTTCTTGCCATGAGCGATTATGTGCTGCTTACGGACTGCGTGATAAACATGGACAAGCTCTACGGCTACCTGAAGCTCCTGCCAGTGAAAGGCTTCAAGGACGTGTACGACAGGGACAATAACTGCGAGATCGTCATTCTCTTTAATGCCAAGAAGAAATAGAAATTAAACAGTTTTTAAAAACAGAGATGGCAGGCCGCGGCCTGCCATCTCTGTTATCCATATTTTTTTCTGGTTTTTATTCGTTATCCTCATTAACTTGAAAGCATTAACTCTCGTTCGGGTATGGTGCTGACGTGTACATGGTACTCTTTCTGATACTTTTCCCTGCTGTGGCAGCTATTCTTCTTCTGTTTAATCCATTTAATCTGTTGAGGAAAATTATCTCTTTACTGTCGGTGATTATCATAATAACCGTATCGGTGAACCTGCTCATCATGTTCATGTGGACAGGGCCTGCGTTTTATTCGCTGAATTCCAATACCATTGACCTGGTTCTGTTCATCGCAGAGATGGCCCTGGGCCTGTTTCTTGTGATTTTCAGCATCTTCAAAAAGCGTTACCTCTCTGCACTCCTGGCGCTGGTCCAGTCTGTCATGATAATATATTTTGACCTCTATATGGCCAGGTACGCGGTAGTTGAGTATTCGCTATACGCTGACCAGCTCAGCATTATAATGACATTGATAATAGGGGTAATCGGCGGGCTCATCTGTCTCTATACCTCCGGGTACATGGATGAGTTTCATGGCAACCACCCGGAATACAGGGACCGCAGGGGCTATTTCTTTTTCCTGATCTACATGTTCATCTCCTCCATGTTCGGCATAGTCTTCAGCAATAATCTTTTATGGCTGCTTTTCTTCTGGGAGATAACCACCTTCTGCTCGTTCCTGCTCATCGGTTATAAGGGTGACAGCGAGTCCTGGCAGAGCGCGTTCAGGGCACTGTCGATGAACCTCCTGGGGGGCATTGCCTTTACTGCCGGGATCATGTTCTTCTTCAATTCTTCAGGTATGATCGAGCTCGACAGGCTGGTCTGTTCGCCAAAGGCCATGGGGCTTATACCTGCCGTGTGCCTTGCCTTCGCCGGGCTGGTCAAGTCAGCGCAGATGCCCTTTTCATCGTGGCTTACAGGGGCAATGGTTGCGCCGACACCTGTATCGGCCCTGCTTCATTCCAGCACCATGGTCAAGGCAGGTGTTTACCTGGTCATCCGCCTTGCCCCGGCGCTGGCCGGGACATACGCAGGGCTCATGCTGGCGTACATCGGGGGAATAACTTTTATTGTGGCATCGTTCATAGCTGTGTCGCAGAGGAACGCAAAGATCGTGCTCGCATATTCCACTATCGCGAACCTGGGACTCATCATCGCATGCGCGGGAATTGATTCCAGCACCGCTATCTGGTCAGCAATACTCCTTATCATTTTTCATGCAGTTGCCAAGTCGCTCATGTTCCTCTGCGTTGGCGTGGTGCAGAACAGGCTCGGCAGCCGGGACATAGAGCATATGGATTACCTCATTTCAAGGATGCCGGGGATCGCTGCAATGATGGTAGTGGGTATTTCGGGGATGTTCCTGGCACCATTCGGTATGCTCATAAGCAAATGGGTAACCCTGAAAGCGTTCATTGACTTCAGCCCGTTCCTTGCTGTCATACTGGCATACGGCAGCGCTGCGACCCTCTTCTTCTGGGCTAAGTGGCTTGGCAAGATACTCTCCATAAGGGAGGACTCCGAAAACATGGAGGCGGGCATAAGCAGGTGGGAGTGGTTTTCACTTGGTGCGCTGGCACTGTCAACTGTTCTGGTCTGCATACTCTTTCCTGTTATATCCTCGGCAATGATAGAGCCCTACCTGCAAACCATATACGGCGGGAGCCCTGTCATGGCATACTTTGACATGCTCATAATAATGATACTCATGGCCAGCCTTCTCGTTATCCTGCCCATGGGGATTCTGTACCATGCCTACATTAAGACCGGCTATAAACGCAGCGATGCCTATTTCTGCGGCAGGAACATGGCCCGCGGCACATACATGGACTATTCCGGCGCGGAGAAGTCCCCTGCCGGCTCGAACTACTACCTTGAGAAATTTTTCGGCGAGAGGAGGCTCCTGCCTGCGGGCGTGGTACTCTGCGTCATACTCATGTCAATAATGTTCGGGACGGTCATTGTATGAACCACTACATCGAAGCCATAGCACGGGGAAACAGCGGCATAATCACCTTGATCCATGTTGTCATATATATAATGCTCGCGCCCATTGCCGGAGGCATCCTTGCAGGGCTTGACCGGAAGCTCAGCGCGCGGCTCCAGGGCAGGGTGGGTCCGCCCCTGCTCCAGCCTTTCTATGATATCTTCAAGCTTATGAAGAAGGATGCCGGGGCTGTTAACCGTTTCCAGAACTTCTACATTTTCCTTTTTCTTTTTTTCATGGTCTTTACCGGGTCAATGATGTTTGCAGGGGCGGACATGCTGCTCCTCATATTCGCGCTGACGCTCTCTGGGATATTCCTGGCACTGGCTGCCTTCTCCGTTGATTCGCCCTTCAGCCATACAGGGGCCGAGCGCGAACTGCTGCAGATGATGTCCTATGACCCCATGCTCATACTGGTGCCTGTGGGGATGTACCTTGCAACCGGCAGCTTCAGGGCAGGAGAGATCGCCTCCTTCGAAAGGCCGCTCATTCTCTTTACGCCGGGGATTTTTGCCGGCTACGTTTTTATCCTTACATTCAAATTCAGGAAGTCGCCCTTTGACCTTGCCACGTCGCACCATGCACACCAGGAGATTGTAAAGGGTATTACCACTGAATTTTCAGGAAAGGCACTTGCGGCGATTGAGGTGGCGCACTGGTACGAGAACGTGCTGCTCCTCGCTATAGTCTATCTTTTCTTCGCCAGCATCCCTGCACTTGGCGCTGCAATGGTACTGGCGGTCTTTCTGCTCGAAATACTTGTGGATAATGTGAACGCGCGTTTCAGGTGGGAGCTGGCCTTTACCAGTACCTGGGTATTCACGCTCGTATGCGGCGTGACAAATGTCATAATCCTTTATTACGCCTTTTATAAATAGGCCGGAGGAACCGATGTCTTCGTTAAAAAAATCACCCTGGGTCATACACTACGATGCAACGAGCTGCAACGGCTGCGACATAGAGGTTGTGGCGTGCCTTACCCCCATGTACGACGTTGAACGCTTCGGTATCATAAACACAGGCAACCCCAAGCACGCCGATATTTTTCTTGTTACAGGATCGGTTAACGGGAGGAACAGGGAGGTCATCCTTAACATATACAACCAGATGCCCTCGCCAAAGGTCGTTGTAGCAATCGGCATATGCGCCACGTCCGGCGGAATATTCAGGGACTGCTACAATGTGCTTGGCGGAGTGGACAGGGTTCTGCCTGTGGATGTCTATGTGCCGGGCTGTGCGGCGCGTCCCGAGTCCATCATTGATGGTATAATAAGGGCTGCCGATGTGCTTGAGAGAAAGTATAAAGAGATGAAGGCAGGTAAGAAAGAGAAACCGGCAGGTAAAGGGGGGACGCCAAATGGGTGAGGTGCAGCAGTACGTTAACATAAATCCGGGTGAGGTGCTCATGCATGCCACGGACTATTTTTCACAGGGCTACAGGCTGGTGCAGATCGGCTGTACCCAGACCGGCGAGCTTTTTGAGATGAACTATACCTTTGATAAAGGGTACAGCCTGGTGAACCTGAGGTTTATGGTTGCTGCGGATTATGAAATCCCCAGCATAAGCCCTGTCTGCTTCAGCGCCTTCCTCTACGAGAACGAGATACACGACCTTTACGGTCTGACGATAAAGAACATGGTCATTGACTACAAGGGGTCATTCTACAGGGTCAGGGGAAACGCTCCCTTCAGGAAAAATGTTCAGCAGAATAACCCGGAAGGGGAATAAATAGATGGCAGAGAAAAACACCATACCATTCGGGCCGCAGCATCCTGTACTTCCCGAGCCCATACACTTCGACTTTGTTACTGAGGATGAACGCATAGTCGAGGCCATACCTTCGATCGGTTATGTGCACCGTGGACTTGAGCTGCTTGTAGATACAAAGGACTTCATGGAATTTGTTTACGTGGCAGAAAGGATCTGCGGAATATGCAGCTTCATGCACGGCATGACCTACTGCCTTGCAATAGAGGAGCTCATGAAGGTCGATGTTCCCCCAAGGGCCCAGTTTCTGCGCGTTATATGGGCGGAGCTGGCCAGGCTACACAACCACCTCATGTGGCTGGGCTTCGCGGCAGATGCTTTTGGCTTCGAGTCGCTCTTCATGCACAGCTGGAGGCTCAGGGAGCACATACTCGACATGATCGAGGCAACTACAGGGGGCCGGGTGATCTTCGGTACATGCAGCGTGGGGGGCGTGAGGCGCGACATGGAGAACAGCGTCATTAAGGGGATAGTGGAGAGACTTGATTCCATGAAGCAGGAACTCGAAAGGGTAACCGGCGTCTTCCTGGATGACTACTCTGTACAGCACAGGCTGAGAGGCACCGGCGTGCTTTCGCGTGAAGGGGCGTACAAGCTGGGAGCCGTTGGCCCCATGCTCAGGGCAAGCGGGATCGACCTGGACATGCGCAAAACCGGATACGCCGCTTACCACGCGGTTGATGTGGTACCCGTGGTACATGCTGACGGCGACTGCTACGCAAGGTGCGCTGTGAGGGTCGGGGAGATATTCCAGTCCATTGATATAATAAGGCAGGCTGCGCTGAAGGTTCCTGACGGTGCGGTGGCAGTGAAGGTGACGGGCACGCCGGAGGGTGAATATTTTATGCGCGTTGAGCAGCCCAGGGGGGAGGTGGTGTACTATGTTAAGGCCAACGGTTCAAAGTTCCTGGAGAGGTTCAGGGTCAGGACTCCCACCTTTGCCAATATCCCGGCCATGGTAACCATGATGAAGGGTGCGCACCTGGCAGACGTGGCCAGCATCATCCTGACCATAGACCCCTGCATAAGCTGTACCGAGAGGTGATGACATGAACCTTTTTGTGATGCTTAAAACTGTTATCATCAGTTTCCTCACCGGGCCTGCCACGCTCATGTACCCTGAGAGGCAGAGGAAATACACCACAATAACAAGGGGCATGATAAATATTGATATTAACCAGTGTATCTTCTGCGGCCTGTGCGGCAAAAAATGCCCCACTGATTCCATTATCGTTTCAAAAGAAAACCGGGAGTGGACCATAGACAGGCTCCGCTGCATAACCTGCGGTGCCTGCGTAGAGGTGTGCCCCAAAAAGTGCCTGGCAATGGGTAACCATTATTCACCATGCACAACGGACAGGGTTGGCGCCCTGTACACTGCAAAAGCCGGTTCCCTGCCTGAAAAAACAGATCAGGCCTGACCTCAGTCCATATCGAGCAGCAGATCCCCTGTTGATGAGAGCCTTAACGCGGTCCTTACGATCTCTTCGTTGGCTTTTTTTACATCATCGGGCGAAGGTGTGATATGTGCCATGTCCTCACGCACGATCAAGGCAATGTCATGGGGCAGGAGAGAAATAATCCTTCCGGCAGTGCCTCCGGTGTTTCCCTTTACTGCTGTCGTAAGCGTATTTACGGGAGTGCTGTACAGTACCCTGCTGACGGAATCATCCTCCATATGCATCAGGCGGTCTATCGTAAGCAGAGACGGGCTGCGTTTCAGCATCTGCAACAGCGCTTCCGCTGAGAGGGGTACAGCATATTCATTCCCGTCCCCGGTTATTATTTCATCCATGATCCTCTTCTCTTCGGGGATATAACCTGTCCCCGGCTGAGAAGGGGTGACCTCCCATGAATGGCTGTTCGACCAGTCATTTATAACGCGTGTTATCCTGAACCCGTGCTTGTTTTCGAGCTCCTCTATTATTTTCATGAAGGCGGCGTGTTCCCTGCGCACCATCCTGTCGTGCTCCTCCCGGAAAAAAATAATAAGGGAGAATGCCAGGTCTTTGAGTTTGCCGTAAACCTGCCTGTCTGTAGCTGCCGTTTCCTTCTCTGCTTCGGGGAGCGCGATTTCACCCTCTGCAACAAGCCGCGACATGATGCCCGCGATCTTCCGCTGTGCCTCCAGTGACCTGGAGTCTTTCATCCTCACGTAAGCGAGGTCATCAATGAGCAGTGCCCCCGCACGTGCAGACATGTTATCCAGTATTCTTGTGCGCAAATTTTCATCAGAGGTGTAGAGCGCCATTATTAGTTCATGGGTGTCGACGCAGCGCAAAATTTTCTGTATGTCTGTATCTTGCAGTATGGCAATGTCTGAAAAGAGCAGGACTTCATTTGCAGGGCTCAGGGAATTTTTTCCATAGACATCTGATATATCATTATAAAGCGCTGCCCTCACATGGAAGTCGAAAGTGCGGGGATAGGCGCATATAAAGTCCCCAAGTGAGCTGAACATGGCGTTTTTTTCCGGCGGCACCTTTATGCCCGACGATTTCAGGAGCGCGGCAAGGGCCTCCGCGCTTTTCGCCGAGGATTCGTCGAGGATCTGTTCAAGCTTTTCGATTATTACAGGTATCTCGTCAGCAGCAAGTTTTTCGGGGAGAAGGTCCGGGCTGATTACCGTTTCACCATCGGCGGGGAAATCGTCTGTGGCATATGCGACGGTCATCCTTCCGGTCTCTTCGTATAACTTGTGTCGTATGAATTCGTATTCGCTCTCCAGCGCTGCTGAACCGGATTTGAGCATGCGCACCTTCTCCTCAATTGCTGGTATCATGAGCTCCTGCACGCCTTTCCCTTTCAGTATGAGCGATATTCCTTCACTTATGTTTTTAAGGTCAACGAACTGTAGTTCATCAGCAGCGGTTTCATGAATTGCTGCCGCCATCTCAATGTCTGCCTTCAGCCCTTCCCTGAAAGAAAAAAAGCTGTCCCATGATTCAGCAGAGCCGGCAATGGCGAAGGGGAATTCAGTTTCATGCTGCAGCGGGTCTTTGCCGTGCTTCAGGCTGTTTATACGCATCGCATCCAGTCCGGGCATCCATTTTTTCCGTTCATCCTGGAATGCTGTTAGTCTTGTACTGTCATAAAATGGAATGATAAAGGCAAGGTTCTCCCTGAAGAATGAAGCGGGAATATTTTCTGTATGCATGGCGTGTGACAGAAGCGAAGATGCCATAATGCAGAAGTCCAGGTAGAGCCCCAGCTCCTCCTCGATCCTCCTTGCCGCCTCCTTTGCCGTTGTCATGATAAAGTCAGGTGCTGTGAAATTCACCGCGAGCCTGAGCAGAAAAGGGAAGAGCCCATTGCCTGCATTGCCTATGTCTTCTTTAAGGGCTGTAACACCCCTGTGGCCTGATTTTTTGACAAGGGGGAGGATGCTGTCGATGAAGCGCCATGCCTCATCGTTCTCCGCCTGGTATGCGCTGAGCCTGACGTCGAGGGTAAAGGGGTTTGTGCCGCACTGGACAGAGAGTGCTCCGTCTATGGTCTGGTAGAGTATCCTTTCAAAAACTGAAAGTTCATCTGCCGCAATCCTTTCTCCTGTTGCGCGTACAATTTCGGGATCGCACCCGTCGATCACCATCGTAATGAGGTCGCTCATGAGACTGCTCATTGGCATTGCTGCCGCTTCAGCATCATCGCACCCGGTAACGCTGCTCTCATGGCTGCCGGGCCGGAAGATTTCCTCCTCCAGTGCGAGGAGCCCCTCTGTGCGTGTTTTTTCACAAAAATAGTTAAACTTTTTCCTGATCTCCGGGGTCGCCTGGCTGTACTCTCCGATGCGCGTGTAGTCCCTCTTCATCTTTTCGATGCGTTCAGGCCGTGCGCCGCTCATGATGGAATCAATGCCGTCCATGTAAAGAGAGTGGAGGGTTGAAAGCATTTTAAGCGTTAATGATTTTTTTATGGAGAGTATGCCTGCAACTGTTTCCGGGTCTTCGCCGTTTATATGAAGCTGAAGGGCCTGGCGGAGGAAAGGATTGCTCACTGACTGCAGCTTCTCTTCGGCCGCATCTGGGCCTGAGTCTCTGTGCAGGGTGAGCAGCTCCTCGATTATGGAAATGACCCCGTCATGATCTATTGTATGGTCCGTGGTGAAAATCCTCTCGCCCCAGAAAGCCTCATGGTGTGAGGGCGGGACTGAGGCGGCCATGCGCGCCATAAACAGAAGCCGGTTGTCACATGCCGCATGACGCATGGCGCTATATGCTGCGGCCATGTGCTGCGCTTCAAATGCCAGGCGTTCAGTTAATGCGTCAAGAATGGCAGAGGCAGACGGCCATGCATCGGTACCCGGCACCGGAAGGATCAAACCCGGATGTTTCCCGGCATATGCTGCGCCTTCGAGGGAACCTGTCGCAGCCTCAAAAGTTCCGGGGAAACTGCAGGTTGCCTCCCTGATGCGCGGCATATCCAGCAGCATGAAGTCGCCGGTTTTGTTTTTCATCCTGTTTATGTGTTTTAGCATTTTCTCGGCGAGTTCAGCCCTCTCCGCCATTGCGCCTGTACTGAACCTCTCTTCATGAAACTGTATGAGGCCGCTCACTATGGACTGGAAGAGTTCACCGCAGGGCTGGCGCTGGAGCCAGTCCAGCATGAAGCTGTCGACATCGGGGTCAAGGTAGATCCGCAGGTTGTTCATGAACATGGTATCGCGGGCAATCCCCCCGAGCAGCGAGCCCGGCGGGTTGTCGATGAATTCAGCGATAATATCCATGTTTAATGATTCCGCGAATTTCACAATGTTTCCCGCACTTTCAGCAGCAGTAGCTGAACCGGCTATTGCATTAAGTATGGTGATGAGTGAATCCCTGTCCGCCATGCTGCCCCCTGAACCTTTACTGTTTCATCTTACCGCTGCGGCAAAGCGTTTCCCGAACTCCACGCACTGGTTCGCCGCGTCCGTGTCGGGGTTCCAGAGTACCCTGAGCCCCTCGTCAACTATTTCGAAGCCCGCGTTTTTCATGGCCTCGTTGAGCACCTTGACAGACTCGCCGCTCCATCCATAGCTGCCGAAGCAAGCGGCTTTCTTCTCCTTAAACGCTAGGCCGCGCATCTCCTCGATCATTGCGGCAAGGGAGGTCAGTATCCCCTTGTTTACAGTGGGTGAGCCGGCCAGGACCGCCTTCGATTTAAAGACCTCGACCATGACGTCGTTCTTGTCGCTTTTAGCCAGGTTGAAGAGCTTGACGTTTACGGAATCGTCGGCCAGGCGTATCCCTTGCGCTATATATTCCGCCATCTGGCGGGTGCTTTCCCACATTGTGTCGTAGAGGATCGCAACCTGGTTCTCTTTGTAGTTGTTTGCCCATTCAAGGTATTTTTTTATGATCTGCGCCGGGTCTTTGCGCCAGATGATACCATGGCTTGTGCAGATCATGTCAAGGGGCAGGTTCAGGGCAAGCACCTCGTTGATCTTTTTTGTCACAAAGTTGCTGAAGGGGGTAAGGATGTTTGTGTAGTATTTTATGCATTCAACCCATAGCTCGTTCTGGTCAACCAGGTCATTGAACATGAGCTCAGAGGCGTAGTGCTGGCCGAAGGCGTCGTTGCTGAAGAGGATGTTGTCCCCTGTCATGTAGCACATCATGCTGTCGGGCCAGTGAAGCATTGGGGCCTCAATGAATATGAGTTCCTTTGAGCCCAGGCTCAGCCTGTCGCCTGTCTTTACTGTTTTGAAGTTCCAGTTCATGTGGTACTGGCCCCGTAGTGACTTGACGCCGTTTGCTGTACAATAGATGGGTGTGTCTGGTATGTGCCTCATGAGTTCAGGGAGCGCGCCGCTGTGGTCAACCTCTCCGTGGTTGGCTATGATATAGTCGATTTTTTTCAGGTCGATTTCACTCTGCAGGTTTTCGACGTATTCCTTTGTAAAGGGTCTCCATGCCGTGTCTATGAGCGCTGTCTTCTCCTCTTTTACAAGGTAGGAGTTGTATGATGAGCCCTTGTGGGTTGAGTATTCATCTCCGTGGAACCTGCGGAGTTCCCAGTCTATTTTTCCTACCCAGTAGACGTTATTCTTTACATGTCTGTTCATTTCTTATTCTCCATTTTTTTATAATAATGAATCCATTTGTAACCGGTAACTGAAAGGGGTTACATTCAATTTCTTTACCGGCAGGGCGGGATGATAAAAATTATTTTATAAGTTCCCTTATGAATAAAAGACTGCTAAGTATCAAGGATTGATAAATAATAATCAATATACCTCCATGTGTCAATAATTTGTCAGTGTGTATAAAGGTCCTGTTAGTGTCATATTTATATCAGTTTCATGAGTGGTATAATTCAGCCTGAAGGTGAACAATTTAAAAAAACAACTTGCAAAATGGTATGCCGCTGCTGAATGTACTTATCTGTTGCTATTTATTTGTTGCAGGCTCTTTATGGCTTGCCGGACAGCAGCATGTCAACTGTTTCCTGCTGCCAGTAAACAGTGAAAATAAAATTGCCGGACCGTATATGGAAAACAGGGACATAGTAAAAACTTCAATCCTGAAAAAGCTCCCCATCTTCAGCGGGCTCACAGAGGATAACCTGCGCATAATCGCGCCCATCATGCAGCCTGTCTCGTTCAAGGCCGGTGAGGATGTGATCCATGAGGGGGAAAGGGGCCATTCGCTTTACATAATACACAGGGGCTCGGTTGAAGTATTCCAGAGCGGAGGGGGAGAGGAGGTGAGCCTGGGTATACTTTCGGAGGGGAATTTTTTCGGTGAGCTCTCACTCTTCGATGACCATCCCCGCTCAGCCACCGTGAGGGCGGTTCAGGACACCGACTTCTTCAACCTGACACGCCGCGACCTGATCCATTGCCTTGAGAACCATATTGAACTGGCAAATATCCTGCTCCGCAATACTATCATGGAGATATTCTCCAGGTTCAGGACTGTAACATGCAACTTTACCTTTTCACAGCACCACATAAATGACAAGAATACCATTTTAAAAGAGATGGACAGGGATATGCGCGCCGCATCTGAGGTGCAGAACTTTTTCATCCGCGCAGAGGACGACGAATCCATTAACCTGAAGCACGGCATTGTTCGCCATTACACATACCTGCCGAGCAAGGCCATAGGGGGGGATTTCATGAGCATAATCAATGATCCCGCGGGGAACATCTGTGCTATCATCGCCGATGTTGAGGGGCATGGAATAAGCGCCTCCCTTGCTACCGGTGTGCTCAAGAGCGCCTTCTCTTTTCTCGCGCCGGATTATGGCCGCGTACCGGTGGACTTCATGTCCAGGCTCAACAACCACCTCTTTCATGTGCTCAACCGGTTATATGCAACATGCTACTACGCATATATTGACGTGGTGAACATGAAGATATCATTCTCCAAGGCCGGGCATTATCACCCCTTTTTCTGGCAGGCATCAACCGGTGCGTTCGTAGACCTGGAATCCTCCGGCTCAATACTGGGCCTCATCGAAAACGCTGAATATGAATGCCGCACATTTGATATA
Organism: uncultured Leptospirales bacterium; assembly: GCA_964440335.1. GTDB lineage: Bacteria > Spirochaetota > UBA4802 > UBA4802 > UBA5550 > JAAYBQ01. The sequence continues at coordinate 5,296 of CAYTSF010000042.1, read as the reverse complement.
AACACCGGGGATAAAATCCTTTTCTACACAGACGGGATCATTGAGCAGAGGAACTGCAGTTCGGAGATGTATTCGCCCGAACGTCTTGCCGGGGTATTCATGAAGAACATTAAACGCGACGGCCAGTCCATCATGGACGCAATAATAGCTGACCTGGAGAAGTTTACCGGCATTACCGGGTACGATGATGATATCACCATGCTCCTCTATGAATTCAAATAGAGTCCAGTAAGGGCCTCCCGGCCCCGGGACAATTATTTTCGCAGGGAACCGGTTATTTTAAAAATGAGCAGCAATAATCAGAGGGCTCTGCCACCTTCATGGTGAACTTCGAGTTACCCGGTACGTTGAATGATTCCCCTCCCGTTACCTGCCTGTATAATTCCGAGCCGGGAAGGAGCACATCGAGTTTTCCTGAAAGTATCTCCATTAGCTCGGGCGCGCCGGTGTTGAATGTGTATTCGCCGGGCTGCATGAAGCCCAGGGTCTTCTCTGTTCCATCAGGGAACTTTACTGTGCGGCTTACAACCTTCCCTTCGAAATAAACGTTGGCCTTTTTTACTACTGTTACATTGCTGAATTCTGACATGATATTCCCCTGATAATTTTTATCTGTTAATGTTAAACACGGATCATTCAACGATCCGTGTTATTATTTTCTCTGGAAGATGTAATTATATGACGCGTCATATCAATCATATTTTTTTCTTAAAAACCATAAAAGGGCATTTGTTTACAGGATTGTTATTTTGGCTGTCATAATAAACGATTTATCCGCAGAATTCACGCCCCTCTGTCACTGCGTGACATCTCCCCTGCAAAAAGCAGGTGAGAAAATATTTCTGAAATTTTATGCTGCAACCCTTCCCTATTTACCATGATGAGTTTCAGGCTGCCATTGCCCGGAATCCCGGCGGTTTTTTCAGTATTAAATTTCTGCTCATGATGGGGAAAGTGCCCTCCCCGGACAATAACGGAGGTGATACGGATGGATCATGAAGCAGGCCTGTTTCAACGCCGAACCTGTTAAGCTCCTGAAGCATGTACATCCGCATCATTAACCTGTGGGTGAGGCCATTCATGCGGCAGGAGATGAAAAGGTTGTATCCGCTTATTGGCCTGCTGCCTGCAATGCGGTTGTAGATTATTTTTTCTCCAGCGGGAAGCTGCTGCCAGAGCCTCACCGCCTGTGCAAAGGACTGCCTGTTTTTCTGCTGCAAAGCTGTAGAGGGATTGCGCGGGACGCAGTAGGACCTGGCGTACTGCCTGCCCCTGGAGAAGTAAAAGACCATGTTTCCTGCGCGGCCGTGTATGGATTTTATGTGAGGTTTAAGTTTTATTATCATGAGTCCCCGGTTAACATTGTGATAGAGGTACTGTAACATAAACGATTTATGCGGTGGGAAAGTGAAAAAATTTTATGGTAATTGGATCTGCATGAATAATTACTGAAAAAATCCTTGACTTGTGCTATTTATTTAAAAAAAATAATACAACTGAATACAAAAGAGGTAATCTTATGCATATGGCTGACGCTCTTATTTCCCCTGCTGTTGGCGGGACAATGTATGCTGCAACAACAGGCCTGATTGCTTATTCTTCAAAAAAACTGAAAGATGAGATGGACAACAGTAAAATCCCCCTAATGGGAGTCATGGGGGCCTTTATCTTTGCTGCCATGATGATTAATTTTACCATTCCGGCAACCGGATCAAGCGGACACATCGGGGGCGGCCTGCTGCTCTCCATTGTGCTGGGGCCTTATGCGGCCTTCCTGACTATAGCTTCCGTGCTTATTATCCAGGGCCTCTTTTTTGCCGACGGCGGGCTACTGGCCCTGGGGTGCAATATTTTTAACCTGGGTTTTTTCCCGTGTTTTGTAGCATATCCATTAATTTTTAAAAAGATGATGTTCGGGGAATTTTCAAGGATAAAACTTTTTACGGCCTCAACTGTTGCAGCTATAATAGGACTGCAGCTTGGCGCTTTCTGCGTAGTCCTGGAAACATTGTTTTCGGGAATATCTGAACTGCCTTTCGAAAAATTTGTTCTGCTGATGCAGCCCATTCATCTTGCAATCGGAATCGCTGAAGGCCTGGCAACGGCTGCTGTCGCGTTATTTATACACAATGCCCGGCCTGAACTGCTCGATTCCGGCCTTGCCCCTGCCGGTGGTTCGCTTTCATTAAAAAAAGTAATAGTTGTCATGTCGGTTCTTGCTGTTATTACTGGTGGAGGGCTCAGCTGGTTCGCATCGACTCACCCTGACGGTCTTGAATGGTCCATGTTTAAAACATCCGGCTCGGAAGAGCTGAAAGGCCCTGAAAGCAGTGCCCACTCATTTCTGGCAGACATACAGAACAAAACCGCCTTTCTTCCTGATTATGATTTTAAACAGGAGCCCGGTCCTGAAGGTCAGGCTGCCGGGGCTGAAACTGAAACATGGCCCGCTGTAAAAGGGGGGACTTCATTTTCGGGAATAATCGGGGGATTGATGACTCTCGCGCTTGCCCTTCTTGCGGGATTTATTTTTAAAAGACGAAAAGTGGTTGAAGCTGCAAAATAATACTGTTTTAAATGGCGGATTCTTCGGGGGAGTATTGTTCCTCTCCCCGATTGCCGGAGGGGTAGAGCCATACCATCTTTAGACTCAGCACTCTTAAACCTTGGCCGTATGGACATGCTGGCTGCCGGTGATACAACGCTTCACCGCGTTGACCCCCGTGCCAAGATTATTGCTACGGCGGTCTTTCTCGCATCTGTCGTGTCTTTCGGAAAATATGAAATTTCCCAGATGGTTCCATTCATCATTTACCCGGTTTACCTTATTTCGGCAGGCAACATTCCTGCCGGTTATATCATAAAAAAAGTCATTATCGTCTCACCCTTCGCTTTAATGATAGGGATATTCAATCCGCTCCTGGACCAGAAGCCTTTGATGATGCTGGGCGGCCACGCTGTATCCGGCGGCTGGATATCGCTCTGTTCAATCATGATGCGTTTTGTTCTTACCGTGACAACCGCGCTGGCGCTTATTGCCTGCACCGGTTTTAACAACATGTGTTATGCCCTGAACAAACTGGGCGCGCCGCGTATTTTTGTAATCCAGCTTCTGTTTTTGTACAGGTATCTTTTTGTTCTCATGGAGGAGGGGGCACGGATGGTCCGCGCGCGTAACCTCAGGTCTTTTGACGGGCGCGGCAGGGGGCTGCGCGTGTTCGGCCCTCTTGTGGGCCACATGCTGCTAAGAACGGTGAACAGGGCGCAGCGGATTCACGATGCCATGGTGTGCCGGGGTTTTGACGGAAATATCAGGATCATGCGTGCCAGGGGGTTTACATGGCGGGACATGGTTTTTGTCCTGGTATGGTGCCTGGTTTTTCTGCTCTTCAGGTTTGTAAATGTCGCGCAGCTTTCAGGAATTTTTCTAACGGGGCTATTCTCATGAGTCATCATATTGTCCAGGCGCAGGATGTGAAGTACTCATATCCTGACGGTAACGAGGCGCTTCGCGGCGTCACGTTTATGATTCACCACGGCGAGTCTGTGGCTGTCATAGGGGCCAATGGCGCGGGTAAGTCCACGCTGCTTATGCACCTGAACGGCCTCCTTCTGCCATCTTCAGGCATGATAAGGGTGGGGGATTATCCCCTCTCGAGGGAGACAGCGCATAATATCAGGCGCACGGTGGGCATGGTTTTCCAGGATTCCGACGACCAGCTTTTCATGCCCACTGTCTTTGACGATGTTGCCTTCGGCCCTGTGAATATGGGGCTGCCTGGTGACGTGGTGAAGCAGAAGGTCGAGGAGACGCTGGAGAGGGTTGGCGCATTGCACCTTAAAAACAGGCCAACGCACAGGCTTTCAGGAGGGGAGAAACGTTCAGTGGCAATAGCAACGGTACTTTCAATGTCCCCGGACATACTTGTCATGGATGAACCCACCTCGAGCCTGGACCCCATGGCAAGGCGCAGGCTTATTGAACTCCTGAAGACTTTCCACCATACAAAGATCATTGCAACGCATGACCTTGACATGGTGCTGGACCTGTGCGAAAGGACAATAATCATACGCGAAGGTGTTGTGGCTGCTGACGGCAGGAGCGTTGATCTTCTGCGCGATGAGCCGCTTCTGGAGTCATGCCACCTTGAGAGGCCAATGCGTTTCCAGGGCTGCCCGGTATGCGGGACGAAAGGGAATTGATGCTGAATCTTCTCATGTTGCCCTGCTGTTATGCTGCAAATTAAAGGATTGACAGCATAACAGCACATTTGCAGGAGCGGGTCATGCAAATGTGGCGTATTAAAAGAAAATCAGTTTCCCTCTTTCTTCTTTTTCTTTTTTGCCGGAGACGGTGACGTTTTATGAGCCGGCTTTTTCTTTGAACCGCTTCCGGATGAGTCTTTTTTTGCTTTATCCCGGTAAACCGGTTCTTTTTTCCCGGAATCTCTGCGTCCTGATTCTTTCTGCTTATATGGCTTTCTTGTCTCGCGGGTATCATCCTTCCTGTCGTTGGCCTTCTGTACCATGACACCGCTGTCGCCGGAACTGTTGAAGATCGAGAGAATGACCTCGGCCTCTTCAAATGGCACTGTAATGAATGAAAAGCTCTCCATTATTTTTACATCGTCAATCTGGCCGGCGCGCACACCGGTCTGGTTGTTGATCATTTTAATCAGCTTGCGGACATCAAGTCCATCCTTGCGGCCAAGTGAAATGAAGAGCCTTGTTGTTCCACGGCTGTCGACCGAGATTTCGTTGATCTCCCTGTACCGGTTCTCGTCGAGTTCATCCTCGAATGAATACTTGATAAGCGCGGCGATGATTTCTTCCGGGCTGTTTTTTTTGAGGAATGATTCTGCAGTTTTAAGATACTCAATGTGTGATCCTTCTGAGATGATTTCGTCAAGGTCGGTGTACATCCTGGACTTTCTCATCTTGATTATATCAGAAGCACCGGGGAGCTTTTCTTTGCGTATATTTGCCTTTGCGATTTTTGCAATGAACATGAGCTTGCGGTATTCAGAGGGGCTTATAAAAGTTATGGCTATCCCCTTTTTCCCTGCGCGGCCGGTACGTCCGATCCTGTGCACGTAAGCCTCGGGGTCCTGCGGGAGCGAATAGTTTATTACATGCGTGAGGTTCATGACATCGATTCCGCGCGCGGCCACATCTGTTGCCACCAGTATGCTGGTCCTGTGCTTCCTGAACTTGTCGAGCATCTTCTCCCTCTGGCTCTGTGAAAGGTCACCGTGGATGCCTTCGGCCAGGTAGCCCCTGTCTGTGAGCCTGTTTG
>CAYTSF010000041.1:14992-23773 GCA_964440335.1 uncultured Leptospirales bacterium | reverse complement strand
AAGTGTACCGGAGTGATGGCATCGGTATCGCCCATGTCTGCAATCTGCGCCCTGCCGTTTAACCACTGGTATATGCCTCTGCCGGTCTTCATCCCCAGTTCATTCTTCCTGATCTTTTCCATGAGAAAGGTGCCGGGCCTGAACTGCGGCGAGAGCGTTGAGGCGTAGTATTCAAGCGTATGACAGAAGACGTCGAGCCCCACGAAGTCCGCTGTTTCAAAGGGGGCCATCTTCACCCCCAGTTTTTTCATCTTCATATCGACCTGTTCCGGCTTTACTTTGCCCTCGTCCAGTATGGCACTCAGGAGCGCCTGGTTGGGAGCGTTGATCCGGTTGACGATAAATCCCGGGCGGTCTTTCAGCACCTTCACCGGCACCTTGCCGCACTTTGCGGACAGGCCGCAGATCAGTTCAACTGTTTCATGTGACGTGTCTGCGCCGTAAATGACCTCGACAAGTTTCATGCGGTCCACGGGATTGAAGAAGTGCATGCCCGCGAAGCGTCCGGGGTTCTTTACCACACGGCCGATTTCGCTCACGCTCATGGTTGAGGTGTTGGTGGCGAGGATAGCATCAGTCGGGGCCAGATCTGAAAGTTCTTTGAATACTTTTTTCTTCAGGTCCATGACCTCTGGCACCGCCTCAATTATGATCTGTGCATCAGCGACAGCCTGACCCGTATCGAGTGTCGCAGTAATTTCTGACATGACCCGCTGAAGATCATCGGCGGCCATCTTCCCTTTGGCAACAAGGGCCTCCAGGCTCTCCCTTATCTTCTGCATGGCGCTGTCAAGGTAATCCTGCCTCATATCCTTCATTACCACGCTGTAGCCTGCAGCTGCGCAGACCTGTGCAATACCATGGCCCATTGCGCCAGAACCGATCACAGCAATTTTTTTTATATCACCGGAATTCATATTATGCTCCTGTTATCATAAAATTATTTGTTTTCAAACTGACGTTTGAATTCTTCATGATGCGAGAGGGATGATTTTTGCAGAGGCGAAGCCCCTGCTCCCCTTAATAAAAAATATTATTTTCAAACCTGCATTTAAAATGATTCATGAAGCATCAGTGGATTGATCCCTGTAAAAAATTTCACAGGTTGCGCGCCATGAACTCCATGGGGTGCAGCACCTCTTTGTCAGGAAGCCCGGACTTTATGTAATACCTGCACATGGGGCATTCCGTAACGACGGCGTCAGCACCGGTTGCCATGATGTCTTCCAGCTTGTTTTTCCTGATCCTGCCGCTCATCTCCTCGTTGTTCATGTAGAAAGTTCCACCTGCGCCGCAGCACCGCTCCGGGTACTCCATGGCATGATAGCTTGCCGCCCCGCCCTTCATCATGTCGATGAGGTTCTTCTCCACGCTCCTGTCGCTGTGACAGGGGATGTGCATGGTGAAGCTCTTCATGCTGCCGGAACTCCGGTGCGTGATCCCTTTGGATACAAGGTATGCCGAGGGCTCTTTTATTCTGGCGCATAACGCGCTGATCTTCTCCTGCACCGGGTCATCCTTTTCAAAAAGTTTAGGCGCCTTCTTCATGAACATCATGCGGCACGACGAGCAGTCCATGACCACCGCCTCTGCATCAATGGCAGAGAGCTCGTCTATGTTGCGCCTCATCATGTCAGCCGCGGCGTCTATGTCGCCTTCAGAGATCATTGGCACGCCGCAGCAGGTAAGAGTACCCGGTATCACGGTTTCAATTCCGTTTGCGGCAAGTACCTTCACGACTGCTGTGCCCACTTCGGGAAACAGGAAGTTTGATCCGCAGCCCGCGAAGTATGCCACCCTTCCCCGGACCGTACCTTCAGCCTTAACAGTGCCGCTGTATTTTGAATCAAAGGGATTTGATGATATCTGGGGCATGTTCTTTGACAGGCCCAGCTTACCCGCTATATTCCCTGCTACACCTGCAACGCTGCGCAGCCCCTTCTCCTTCAGGAGCTTTGACATGAACCCGCGCCTGATTGCGCCAAGCCCCTTCTCTCGCTTGAGGAGTTCGTTCCTTGCCGTGATGATTATCTCGTCAACAGGGACCATGCCCGAACAGTCCCGCGTGCAGCTTGTGCAGAGCAGGCACTTGTCGAGTATCTCCCTGAACCTTTCGTTGTCAGGCGAAACCCTGGTAACAAGCACATCGCGTATCATGTTAAGCCTGTGCCTTGCAAGGTAATTCTCGGTGCGCTCCCCCATATACGACGGGCAGAAGGCCTGGCAGAAGTTGCACTGCGAGCAACGGTTTATCGTTTCACTGTAATCTGAAAATTTCATGCACGTTCCTCCTCGATCCAGAGTTTTCCGGGGTTCATGATGTTCTGCGGGTCTATGGCGGATTTTATCCTTTTCATGAAGCTGATCTGTGCCGTGCCATGTTCGGCTTCAAGGAACCTGTTCTTGTGGATGCCGATTCCATGCTCACCGGAGATTGTACCCGACAGGTCGAGCCCCGCCTTTATGATCTCTTCAATTGCCCTGTCTGCCTTTTCCGACATGGCCTCGCTTATCTCTGTATGAAGGATTGTGGGATGCATGTTGCCGTCACCTGCATGCCCGGCAAGCCCGATTAAAACCCCGCAACCGGCAGCGATGCCCTGCACCCTGCGTATGAACTCGGGGATCGAATTACGGGGAACAGTTATATCCTCGGTTATTACGCGCTTGAATATGCTCATCATCGAGGGGTAGAGCCGCGACCTGGCGTACCAGTAGGTTCCGCTCTCTGCCTCGTCTGTTACGACCCTGATGTCAATGGCGCCGAGGGCCGTGCAGATCCTTTTAATGTCAATGGTCTCCTCCTCGACCTGGGAATTGCTCCCGTCAAGTTCCATGAGTAAATAGGCCTCGCCATGAAGCGGCAGCGGCGGCCTGATGTAGTTGTTCATTGCAATGATAGCGAGCTTTATGAGGAACTCCAGCATGGCCGGAACCGCGCCGGCAGCAATGATGGCCGATACCATCTCCGCGGCCTGGTCTGCGCTGGAACATGTTACAACCAGTGTCCTCCTTGCAGCGGGCCTGGAGAGTATCCTGAGATGCGCAGAGGTTATGACTCCAAGGGTCCCTTCCGCTCCGGTCATGAGGTGGGTCAGGTCGTAACCGCTGGACTGCTTGACCACCTTCCCGCCCGGGCTTATCACCGAGCCGTCGGGCATGACAGCCTCAAGGCCGGTCACGTACCTCTCGGTCGTGCCGTACTTTACTCCGCGCGGCCCGCCTGCCCTTGTGGAGATGTTCCCTCCGATGGTGCATACCTGCATGCTCTGGGGGTCAGGCGGGTAAAAGAGATTCTGCTTCGCCAGGGCCCTGTTGAAAGTATCAAGCACCACTCCCGCCTCAACCGTTGCGGTCATGTTATTGTGGTCAATCTCTATTATGCGGTTCATCCACTTCATGTCGAGCATGATGCCCCCCTGGACCGGAGTGCACCCGCCGGCGAGTCCGCTCCCCGCGCCCCTGGGGACAACGGGTATTCTGTTCGCTGCCGCGTACTTCACCACGCGGGAGACCTCTTCAGTATTTTCAGGAATAGCAACAGCATCGGGGGAACGCTTTGCAATGTAAAACGTGGCGTCATTTGCATACGCCGATACATCCTCGGGCAGGTCAAGCACCCGTCTGGTATTAAGTATTTTACGCAGGTCTTTACCGATTGAAGCCATGTTACCTCCAGAATTTATGATGATGCCTTTCCCGGTACTTTTATATATCTCTCTTCATTCCCCCGTCCGCCCCGCAGCTGGATTTAATAAACAGATAGTTTTAAAATCCCCCGGGGGGTGGCGGGTATAAATTATTCAAATTGCATCCGGTTTATGCCGCCGGGGGCTTCACCATCTCCATGCCCAGTACAAATGCCTTCATATTCACATCGACCTTCGAATCCGGTACATTCCCCCTGAGGACTTTTTCAAAATCCTTTTCATCAAATGGGAGCACTCCCAGGCCCGCCACAGCTCCGATCATCATGACGTTGCCGAGAATGGGATGGCCAAGTTTGACCGCTTCATCTGTGGCGTTGATAAAATGGCATTCACCACAGAGGCCCGAGAGCTTCTGTTTAATGTCATCGAGAGCTGGATAGTTCTGCTCTCCGCATATAACACCTACAGGGTATATGGGCCTGGTGTTCGAAAGTACCTTCACGTTCATGTTGCCGTAGCCGGCCATGACGCGAAGGGTTTCGACCGGTTCCAGGGCAACGACAAGGTCTGCCTGGCCCTTTGGTATCTGGGGACTGAAGACAGTGTTGTCCGAAATCCTCAGGTGGCTCATGACCGAGCCCCCGCGCTGCGACGCACCGAAGGTTTCACCAATGGTCACGTTGCAGCCCTTTGCTGCCATTATGTTGCCAAGCATGCGCGCTGCAAGAACGTTACCCTGGCCGCCCACGCCCGTAATTATCACGTTATACGGATCTTTCATCTCACCACCTCGCTGCGTTTAATCGCGCTGCCGGGGCATATGTCTGCGCATACACCGCAACCGGCACATAGAATCTCGTCTACCTGGGCGTGGCTCTCAGCCTTGTTCCACACAAGCCCCGGACAGCGGAATACCCTTGTACAGAGCCTGTCGCACCCGCAGTCTGTCCCACGGCATTTTGCCGCATCCACCTTCACGTCAAACTTCTTCTTCCCTTTTTTCTCAGGGCTCAGTGCGCAAATCTGCTTCATTATCATCACGCGGGCGCCGCTACCCTTTTCAAGCACTCCAAGCATCTTCTCCTGCGTGCCCGCAATATCAAAGGGGTCTGCGGTTACAACCTCGGCGCCCAGGGCCCTGCACACCGCGGCTATGTCTGTGGCCTCGGCCCTGTTGCCCATGGCATCAACCTCAAGTCCGGGGTGCGGCTGGAAACCTGTCATGGCAGTGCCCCTGTTGTCCAGGATGACCATGAGCATGTCCGAACCGTTGTGAATTGCATTTACGAGAGGCGCCATGCCCGCGTGAAAAAACGTCGAATCGCCGCAGACCGATACTACCGGCTGGTCCATTCCGAATTTTCCAAGCTTGCCGAAACCGCTCGCTATCCCTGTGCCTGAACCCATGGCATGGGCTGTCTTGATTGTGTTGAACCCGGCGCCAAGGATGGCCATGGTATAGCAGCCGATGTCGCCGCAGACAAACCCCTGGCGGTTATCCAGGGCCAGGCTGTTGTGTATGGACCAGAAGGAGGCCCTGTGCGGGCAGCCGGGGCAGAAGGTCAGCTCGCGCGCGGGCGCTCCGGTAAACATGGCCATGACCGCCTTCTGCTCATAGTCCTGGGGCATCCCGATGTATTCAACACCTGTTATGCTCACGAGGGCCTTTGCCACGTGGTCAGGGTTCATCTCGTTGACCGAGGGGATGGTGCCGTCTATCTTGCCGTAGTATTTCTTCACACCGGTCTCTTCCAGGTTGTCCAGGGCAAGCACCTTGATGTTCTCTTCAAGGAAAGGCAGCACCTCCTCGACGAAGAGAACAGCCCCGGCCTTCGCTATGTGCGACTTCACCAGCTTCTCGGGCAGGGGCCATGTCGTGCCGAGCTTCAGTATACCCACGCGGCCATCGAGGCCAAGGAGGTGCACTGCCTCCACAGAGTAAAGGTTGCAAGCGCTGCTCGTAATGATGAGAAGTTCCGGCTTATCAGGGCCGGTGTATGAATTGAACTTTGATGTTTCAAAAATTTCAGAAATGGTTTTAAGTTTCTTCTGCTGGTTCGAGTGCCTCATGGGTACTGGGGCGGTGATTACAGGGCCCACCTGTGCGTCAAGTATGTTGCCGTCAAATTTAAAAAAAGCCCTGTTTGTGTTTTCGGGGAGTTCGCCAAGTGTCACATTGCCGCTTGCGTGCGACAGGCGCGTCACGCTGCGAACCATGACAAGGGACTTCACCTGCTCCGAAAGCTCAAAGGCCCACTTTGTCATCTCCCGCGCCTCCTGGAAGTTGCCCGGCTCAAGGAGCGGAACCTCCACCAGCTTCGCGAAGTGACGGGACTCACCCTCGTTCACACTTGATATTGCGCCCGGGTCATCGCAGGGCACAAGTACCATGCCCGCGCGCGTCCCCGAAAGCGCCAGGTGCAGCAGAAAGTCCGATGCCACGTTGACTCCGTTCTGCTTCATGACGCAGAGAGAGCGCAGGCCCGCGAAGGACCCCGCAGCCGCCACTTCAAGTGACACCTTTTCATTTACCGACCACTCAACGTATATATTGCGCTCGGATGCGGCCTTTGCCAGGTTTTCAATTATTTCCGATGACGGTGTGCCTGGGTAGCCTGCCGCGACCTGCACCCCTGCTTCGAGCGCGCCCCGCACTATCGCCTCGTTGCCCATGAGCAGGGCTGTTCTACCCGCGTTTTTATCTGTAAGAACTGACATGTTCCTGCTCCTCCCTATATGGTTTCATATTTCTTAAGTGTTTCGCTGTTCATCCGGAGGAGCGATATCCCCTCCTCCCTGTTTATCAGCTGCTCGCCTGCAATCTTTGCCAGCGCGCGCTTCTTCTTGTTCATGGATGCCGATGCCAGCGGGGATACATCCTCAGCCGTAAGCGTTTCGGCCTGCAGGTAGCCCGCAGAGATCGCGGCCTTCACAAGTTCCTCACCTCGGGGAGTCCGGGTCACAAGAATGTTCAGCTTCTCCCTTCCCTCATAAACCCCTGCCGAAATATCAGCAAACTCCGCCGTCATGTCGTGGCAGTATGAACACGACGCGTGAACAGCAGTGCGGATCTCAGAGAGCGGGATATCCACGCTTCCCGATGCTGACTGAACCTTCATCACCTCCGCAGGCGGAGGCGGTATGTCGTACCTTTTAATCGATGCTATATCTGTCTTACCTTTAAGAATCTTTTCAAAACTCATTGTGTCAAGGGCCCATGTGCAGAAAAGCCCGAAGACCATGGCCGAAGGATCGCTGAATCCCTCAGCGCCCATGGGATTAGCCCTCATCTGCGTAACCGCGTTCACCTGGCACGGTGTGCCGACAAACCCTATTTTTTTATAACCCGAACTCACCGCCTCGTTGAAACCGGCGACAACCGGCGAAGCCGAATAACCGGTTCCCGCATGGGAGGCTACACCCTGCGCGTCTGTAACAATTGCAGCCCTGCCCCTGGCCCCGTCGCGCGCATTAAGCACAGCTGAATCAATATAACCATTGTTAAGCGCAAACATCAGCAGGGCGCTGATTGTCCCCCCTGTCTGAAAGTGACTAAGCCCGGCAGCAGCCCCGGCCCCTGACGAACGGACCGCGATATAATTTCCCATGGGGCCTGTGCCGTATTCACTGCCGAACATGAAACGCGACATGGCGTCAAGGTCTACCTCGGCCCTGGGGCAGTGGGCAAAGCACCTGCCCTTCTCCCTGGAACACTGGAAGAGCATGACAGTCTTACCATTGTGCGATTTGAAGTACGGGCAGAGCGACACGCATGCGCCGCACCCGGTACAGAGATTATTTTTAATTACCGATGAGACAAGCTCCTTTGAACCTGCAAGAACCATAAACTCCTCCTGTTATCATACACTATTCTCTCATATTGCCGGCACCCGGCGATAATCACATTTGCCATCATATCCTTCAGGCCGCCACCCTCCAGGGTCAGTCTTTAGCTGCGCCCTTCCGGGATCCGGGGGACTTCACCCCTGCCCTGTAACCCATCTGCTCCGATATCCGTGACCCCACGTACTTCACAGCATTGATGATCTCTTCGCGTTTGCTCTCTATCCTGAACGCGTTGCCGCTCAGCGATACGGCTGCTATGCAGTCACCGTTGTTGTTGAACACCGGCCCTGCGATGCACGAAAGTCCGGACACGGTCTCTTCCGTGTCGAATCCAACGCCTGTCTTTTTAACCCTGTCCAGTTCATCCAGGAACTCATCCCTGCCGGTAATTGTTTTCTCCGTGAATTTTACAAACTCGCAGCCCGCAAGCACCCTGTCGCGCCTGGGTTCAGGCATGAATGCCAGAAGCACCTTGCCCAGGGAGGATGAATGTACCGGTATTACCGATCCCGGCTGCGGGAAGACCATGTAGTTGCTGTCAGCCTCGACCTTCATTACTACAGTTAGTTTATCCCCCATCATGATACCGGCCTGGGACATCTCGCCGTACTGCGTGCAGAGCTTTTCGAGCCAGACCCTTGCGATCATCGTAAGGTCCATTGAATGTGCGTATTTCATGCCCAGCTGAAAGAGCACGGGCCCGAGCCTGTATTTCATGGTCATGGGGTCCTTTTCGATGTAGCCCATATCCTCAAGGGTGGAGACAAGGTTCTGAACAGTTGCCTTTGGCATCTCAAGTGCCCGTGAAAACTCTGTAATCCCCAGGCTCTTCTCGTCATCGAGAAACATCTCGAGGATTTTCCCTGCTTTGACTAAAGAGAGTATTGATTTTGACATTTTTGCCCTGTTTTTATATATTTGTTCGACAATGTTGAACAATATCCATCATTATAACAAAAAGTCAAGAAATTTATCAGTTTACCATACGATAGAAAATCATGCATCTTCCTTCGTCCTGAATCCGTAATTGCTTCGTCCTTGCTTCGACATCAACAGTAGCCGGAACCTGTTCAGTACTGCCCCGGAAAAACTCCCCCCCTCAAAACCCTGTTGCATATAACAAAAAATATTTGACTCTGCCAGTAGAACAGGATAGTAATAGCCCTTAATTAAATATTCAACTTTTAACATCGGGGTAAGACATGAAAAAGAGAGCTTCTATCATTATGCTGATTCTCCTCCCTGCGGTCATTCTGTTATCATGCGCAGAGGCGGAAGTCAAAAC
>CAYTSF010000041.1:13709-14892 GCA_964440335.1 uncultured Leptospirales bacterium | reverse complement strand
GGCGTCTTTGTTTTTTCAAACGGAGACAAATACGAAGGGGCATTTCACAACAATGTTCCAAACGGAAAGGGAAAGTACACTTACGCGGACGGCACGACAGAGGAGGGGCTCTTTTCAGAATACATCTACACGGGAAAGATTGCGCTTCCCGGCGCCGATGACAGCGAAAAGGTACAGGTGAGCAAGGTCGTTGAGGTAAACTCAAAAGCCTTTGAAGTTGTAGTTACCGACACCGGCGGCCTGAAGATCGGAGACAAACTCTTTCTCGAGATTGACGGCATCATGTGCGCACTGGACGTCACCTTTCCCATGATGACGGTTTCACGCTGCCGGATGATCGGCGGCACCAGGGACCGCATAACAAAAGTAAAAAAAGACATGCCGGTGTACAGGATGCTCGGCGGGATCAAGAGGGGCACAGACACCTTCCTCTTCCCTAACGGCAACAAGTACGTGGGGGAATACAAGGGCAACCTCATGCACGGGACCGGCGAGTTCACCTGGACAAACGGAAACAGGTATGTAGGCCAGTTCAAAAACGGAATGAGAAACGGAAAGGGCTCCCTCTACTATTTCCATGGCGGGACATATATAGGCGGATTTAAAGACGGGTTCCCCCACGGGTTCGGCAAGTACTCATGGACAGACGGTGCAGTATATGAGGGGGACTGGAAATACGGCAAAAAAGAGGGCAAGGGAACAGACCGCTGGGCAAATGGCGACATCTACACAGGTGAATGGAAAAGCGACAGGTTCCACGGCAGGGGAATATTCAAGTGGGAAAACGGCGACGTTTATGACGGCCAGTGGAAAGAGGGGATGCTCCACGGCAAAGGTGTATACAAATGGACCAACGGTGAAGTATACGACGGTGAATATAAAAACGACCAGAGAAACGGAAAAGGTACATACATCTACTCTGACGGCGGAAAGTATACGGGCGAATGGAAAAACGGCAAGCAGCATGGAAAGGGAACCTTCATATACTCTGACAGCAGCAAATATTCAGGCGAATGGAAAGAGAACCTTCGCGACGGCAAGGGGACATATACCTATACCGACGGGAGCAGGTATGAAGGCGAATGGAAAGACGGAAGCAAGAACGGCAAAGGGACACTCTACAATCCGGATGGAACAGTGTCCATGAAGGGGACCTGGTCTAACGGTGAATTCATAAACTGAC
>CAYTSF010000041.1:3693-13609 GCA_964440335.1 uncultured Leptospirales bacterium | reverse complement strand
CTGAATTCTGTTGACACTTCAGGCGCTGGAACTTATTATTTATACATCGCGGGGTGAAGCAATATGATTTGGGACGGCTCTCTTGAAACAGGAATAGAACTCATCGACTCCCAGCACATGGAGCTTTTCAGCAGGATCGACCTGCTTGAACTTGCCATGTATAAAGGCCGGGCAATTCAGGAACTCGAGGAGCTGCTGGACTACCTGGGGGAATACATATACGTTCACTTTGAAACAGAAGAGGACCTGATGCTGAAGATAAAATTCCCTCACTATGCAAAACATGCTGAGGAGCACAGGGAATTCCGCGAACGCATAGCTGTCATCATCAGCTCATGCAAGGACAAGGGGATCGACAGCTACCTTGCCATCGACATAGACAAACAGGTGCGCAAATGGATGGAGCACCATATAATGAAAACCGACATGGAATTCGTGCCCTTCATAAAACAGCAGCAGTAGAACTGACCCTGCCGGCTAAAGCACCTCTCTCAGCGGCCTGTACCTGATCTCCCGGAGGTCCTCGCTCATTGCAACCCTCTCCTCCCTGCGGTCAATATATTCAGCGCGGAATAAATCCGACAGCGAGGCGCCCCCTTTAAGCTCAACAAGGCCATGCTCCATGAGAGCCAGCATGTACGTGCGTATAATGCCGAAACACATCTTCTGTATGTTTATGTCCGGGTGGTGTTCATGGTCGTAAAGCCCCAGGTTCACGTCGGCCATGGCATGGCCTCCCATGAGCCCGTCTATGAGCATGGATGTCTCAACCCCGTATATCTGCATGAACGAAACGCTGTTAAAGAAATCAAGAGTGCCCGCGCACTCGCCAGCAAGGGGGTACGAAAACTCCGCGAGCCCGTCAAGGAGAGGATGGCTGATCACCGAGAAGAGGGGCTGCGCCACGAACTTCTTCACGCGCCCCATCTCCCGCCAGAACCCGGCCTTGGCAAACTCGGCGCCGCGCAGCACAGCCCCGGCCAGGCCGGTAACAAAGCGGGTGCCGAAATGTCCGGGAACAACGTCCGCGTCCAGGAAAACAACAATGGCACCGTCCGGCGCGCCCTCATGCAGCCTGTTTATGTGGTAGAGGGTGCGCCTCATGTCAGCCCCCTTCCCCTTCTCGCTTCCCATGTCGGGCACGGTAAAGTTATTGCTTATGATGATATCAGTATCCCGCGCCCTCTCCATGACCATCCTTTCAGTGCGGTCCTGCTCTGCGCCGGCGCGCCTGTGGTTAAGGATGATCCTGTCGATAAAACCTTCAGGCAGCGTTCTGAGCAGCCCGATCTTGTCAGCCACAAGGTCAGCCTCCCTCTCGCCAAACGTAGAGAAGACAACATATAATTTCTTATCCGCCCTGAGTTTGATGATCTCATCAATACCGAATTCCGCGTGGTTGTATTTAATAATCTTCTGCATATTTTCTCCAATTAAAAACTCTGCTGCCGGTACCAGCTTATACACCCTGCCACTCCTGGCCGGCTGGAACCTTTTTTCAGGATTCCGTCAGCTCCTGCCGGGAGCCGCATAATTAATAGTTGCAGCAAAGGAAAAACACCTGCAACTCTTTTTTAACCGGACATTCCACTCTTTTATAATTGACTCAGGGGGCTTTAATATTTATTTTAACATACACATATTTTCGAGGGGTAAAACATGAATAAACGGTTCTTATTTTTTTTAGCGGCATTCATAGCTCTCTATTTTGTACTGAAATATATAGCGGGTTTTTATATCGATTACGAATGGTTCAGGCAGAACAACGGCCTCAGCGTGTTCTGGGTGCTTTTCATGACCAAGTTCAACGTACAGGCCATATTCGGAATAATATTCATCGCCATCTTTCTACTGAACTTTCTGCTCATCCGCGTGCTTGGCGGAAAGGGAAGGTTTTTTTCGGAGAATTTCCTCGACAGGATTAAAATTCCCGCCATCGGTTCATCAAGGAGGCTTCTGCTCATACTGCTCACCGGAACCGTTGTAATCACCGGGTTCATCATGGGGGGAGGAGCTTCGGCCTACTGGAAGGAATACCTGATGTTCAGCAACGCAGTCCCCTTCCAGGGATTCCCCGCAGACCCGGTATTCAACAGGGACATGGGATTCTACGTTTTCTCCCTGCCATTCTACCAGTTCCTGTACGGCTGGTTCATGATGACTCTTGTTATTATCACCATATTTACATTCGTGCTGCATTTTTTTAACGGCGCCATATACAGGGACAACGAGGGTGGGTGGGAGCTTTCACTCTTCTGCAGGGCCCACCTTTCAATACTCCTGGCACTCATAGTAATCCTTTACGGGTTCAGCTACCAGCTCTCGGCCTACGAGCTCCTTTTCTCACAGATCGGCAAGTTCTACGGCGCGGGCTACACCGCTCTCCATGCCAGCCTGCTCTCGTACAGGGTGGCAGAGGTCATCTCGTTCATTGCGGGCGCCCTTCTGCTTTTCAACGTGTTCAAGCGGAGCTTCAGGTTCCCGGTAATCGTACTGCTGACTCTGATCCCCGTATATTTTATACTGGGCGTGATCTACCCGGCGCTCCAGCAGAAATTCATCGTTATACCCAACGAGCTTGACAGGGAGAAACCCTATATCCAGAACAACATAAACTTTACGCGGCTCGCATACGGCATAGACCGCGTGGAGGAGATACCGTTCCCCAACAAGAGGGAACTCTCCTTCGCCGACATCACGAAAAACAAAGAGACGCTTGAAAGCGTGAGGCTCTGGGACTGGAGGCCCCTCAAACAGACATACAAGCAGCTCCAGGAGCTGAAGCAGTACTACTTCTTCAACGACGTTGACGTTGACAGGTACTACTTCAACGGCAAAAAAATCGCCGTGAACCTTGCGGCACGCGAACTTACCCTGGACAACCTGGGCGCAAATTCGCAGACATGGCAGAACAGGCACCTTATATACACACACGGTTACGGCATGGTCATGAGCCGTGTTGACCGCATCACCCCTGAAGGACTCCCTGTGCTCATAATCAAGGACATCCCGCCCGTGACAGATACCGGCATAAAAATCGACAGACCGGAAATCTATTACGGCGAGCATAAAAATTCATACGTCATCACCAATACATCCATCAATCCGGGAGAATTCGACTACCCGTCGGGCGAAGAGAACAAGTATACCACCTACGGCGGCACCGGTGGAATGAAACTCGATTCCTTTTTTAAAAGGCTCATGGCAGCAATCGCTTTCGGCGACATCAACCTGCTCATCTCCGGCAACATCAGCGGCGAGAGCAGGCTCCTGTTCCGCAGGAACATAGTCGAAATCGCACAGAACTTCGCCCCGTTCCTGGAGCTTGACAACGACCCATACCTCGTTGTGTCAGAGGGAAAGCTCTACTGGATGATAGACGGGTACACGACCAGTGACCAGTTCCCCTACTCCACACCGGTTGATACCGATAACGGCAGGATCAACTATATCCGCAACTCGGTAAAGATCACTATCGACGCCTACAACGGAAACATAAACTGTTACCTTGCAGATACAAAAGACCCCATAATACAGGTCTACAATAAAATCTTCCCCGGCATTCTCAAAACCATTAATGAGATGCCCCCGGACCTTCAGAAGCACATCAGGTACCCCGAGGACATTTTTAACATTCAGTGCACCATGCTCCTCAGGTACCACATGACCAATTCCAACGTGTTCTATAACAACGAAGACGTCTGGCAGATACCCATGCAGATTTTCGGAGACAAGGAGGAGCCAATTCACAGCTATTACCTGGTGACCAGGCTCCCCGGAGAAAAGGAGAGCGGATTCCTGCTCATCATGCCTTTCAGCCCCTACAAAAAGCCCAACATGCTTGCCTTCCTTACGGCGAAATGCGACCCCTCCGAATACGGCAGGCTGCAGCTCTACCAGCTGCCCAAGAACAGGCTCAGTGACGGACCGATGCAGATCGAATCCAGAATCAACACCGACCCTGACATATCAAAGCAGCTGGCGCTCTGGAACCAGAAGGGCTCCAGCGTAATACGCGGCAACATGCTTGTTATACCCATCGAGGAATCACTCCTGTACATTGAACCGCTTTACCTCAAGGCCGAAGCGATTGACATGCCCGAGCTTAAGCGAGTCATAGTTTCGTTTTCTGACAGGATAGTCATGGAGAGCGACCTTTCGACGTCGCTGCAGAAACTGTTCTATGGAACTGGCACCAGCGATAAAAACAGCACGCAGTCGGGCACGCTCAAGGAACTGGCAGACCGGGCCTACTACCACTACATGAAGGCGGAACAGTATATGCGCGAAGGCAACTGGAAGGGTTACGGCGAGGAGATCGAAAACCTCCGCACCGTGCTTACCATGATGAAGAACCAGGGGAACTGATGCAGACAGGAAGGACATCGGGGATACTCTGCCACATAACCAGCCTGCCCGGCAGGTACGGCACAGGCACGCTTGGCCAGGAGGCCTTCGATTTCCTTGACCTGGCAGCAACAGGCGGTTTCTCCTGGATGCAGATTCTCCCGGTAGGACCCGTCTCTCCATCCATGGGGTGGTCCCCCTATTCATCAATATCGGCCTTTGCCGGGAACGAACTTTTTATCAGCACCGACAGCCTCGCCGCTGAAAGGTGGGGAAGGACTCTCGCCCCGCATGAACCCTTTGCAGAATCCGCAAGGTGCAACTTTAATGCCGCAAGGGAACATACCAGGCAGTGCATCATCACATCCTTCAACGATTTTATCATGCACGCCTCAGCCGAGGACACGCTGGAGTTCTCGCAGTTCTGCGAAGACCACAACGACAACTGGCTGGACGATTATGCCCTCTTCACCGCGATCGCACATGAACACCAGTCATACAACTGGACGTCATGGGAGAAGGAGATTGCCCTGCGTGAGGCTGACGCCCTTGACAAATGGAGGCTCAGGCTCGCCGACAGGTGCCTCATAATAAAGTACGGGCAGTTCATTTTTTTCAGGCAGTGGAAAAGATTCAGGGAGCACGCAAGTTCAAGGGGAATAAAAATTATCGGCGACATACCCATCTATGTCTCCATGGACAGCGCAGACGCCTGGAGCCATAAAAACATCCTGACCATCGACCCGGACAGGCTTGAGCCCATATCTGTTGCGGGGGTTCCGCCCGACTACTTCAGCGATACAGGGCAGCTCTGGGGGAACCCGCTCTACAGGTGGCACGACACTGCGGGGAGCCTCATGGAGGAGACGTATTCCTGGTGGAAAAAACGCATATCGCACACAATATCGTTATGCGATGTTGTCCGGATAGACCATTTCAGGGGATTCGACGCGTTCTGGTCCGTGGCGTACGGCAACGAAACGGCAGTCAACGGTCAGTGGGTCACGGGACCCGGCCTTGAGTTTTTCACAAGGCTGCGCGACGACATCGGAGACCTGCCGCTCATAGCAGAGGACCTGGGCGTAATAACCGAAACAGTCCGCGAGCTCCGCGACACCATGGGCTTTCCCGGCATGAAGATACTGCAGTTTGCCTTTGACGGCGGGCCTGACAACGAATACCTGCCGCATAACATCTACGGCGGAAACTGCGTGGTCTACACCGGGACCCATGACAACGACACAACCAACGGCTGGTTCTACGACCCTGACATGCCCCGCGAAAAACGTGATTACATCATGGAATACCTTGGCATGAACGACTGGAGCGACTTTCACTGGAGGCTTATCCGCGAGGCATACGTCTCACCGGCCGGTATTATCATAATTCCGGCACAGGACATTCTCGGTTACGGCAGTGAGTTCAGGATGAACATGCCGGGCACAACTGAAGGGAACTGGGAATGGAAACTCCTGCCGGGTGAGCTGAATGCCGCTCATATGAAAAGGCTGCACAGGATGTCAGAAATTTTCTCAAGGCTGCCCGTCAGTGAGAGGAACCGGTACGCCCGGAATCAGTGAGTTCAGGCACTCCCTGCTGACGAAGGGTCATATTCCGGCACAAATCCCCTGATGAATTCCCGTACCTGCGCATCATCCATTTCAGGAACACTCCCCTTTATCGATGAAATCAGCGAGTTGTAATCCGCAACCGGCAGCTTTACATCATCCATCTTCAGCATGAATATGCTGTCGTTGCCGGTGCGCACCATGGTACTCTCATCGTAGAAGAGCTCCTCGTACATCTTCTCTCCGGGCCGGAGACCGGTATAGACAATCTTTATGTCCCTCCCCGGCACCCTGCCGTGGAGCTCTATGAGCCGCTTTGCCACATCGGCAATCCTGTACTGCTCGCCCATGTTGAGGACAAAAATCTCCCCGCCGCGCGATATGGCTGCGGAGTTTATCACAAGGAGAGATGCCTCGGGTATGCTCATGAAGTACCTGGTCACATCGGGATGCGTCACGGTCACAGGCCCACCCTTTTCGATCTGCTCCATAAAGAGGGGGATCACCGACCCCCTGCTGCCGAGCACATTGCCGAAACGCACGATGGCAGTGGATAGACCGGCAGAGGAGGCATAGTAGCCGGTAAGCAGTTCGCATATGCGCTTTGTCGCGCCCATGATGTTGGCCGGCCTGACCGCCTTGTCTGTGGATACGAGCACGAACCTTGATACACCGTGCCCGGCCGAAAGCCGGAGAATGTTGTCGGTACCGAGTACATTGTTCTGCAGCGCCTCGCTGCCGTTAAATTCCATGAGCGGGACGTGCTTGTGCGCTGCGGCGTGAAATACGATGTCGGGTTTCTGTTCTTTGAAGAGGCGTTCCATGAGCCTGCTGTCCCGGACGTCTGTCACCCTGTAAACAAGTTCAGGCACCGTGTCGTTCATCAGCGCGGTATATTCATCCATGCTCTTCATCAGGTGATAGACCGAGTTCTCTCCGCGGCCCACTGCGATTATTTTTTTCACCCTGAACTTCAACATCTGCCTGCATATCTCGGAGCCTATGCTTCCTCCGCCGCCGGTGACGAGTATACTCTTACCCGCGAAGTAGCTCTCCATGACATCAAGGTCAAGGGTAAACTCGTTCCTGTCCAGTATGTCAGAAAAGGCGAATTCGCGGATTGAAGGGAATATGGGCACTGAATCAAAAAATTTTTCCGCCGACGGTACAAAGTATATGTTGATGTAACTGCCGGCGATGCTGATCTCTGTTATGAGCCCGTTGATGAACTGCGGCCTTGCCGATGGGACAGCGATGATAACATCAGTCACCTTCAGGTCTTTGCATATGGCACCGATGCCTGACGCAGGGCCAAGTACGGGTATGCCGTCAGGTTCTGTCCCTATCTTCTGCGGATTGTCATCAACGAAGGCAAGGACGCTGCCGCTGAGTTCCCTGCGCCTCATATCGCGGAGCAATGCCCTGCCCGCCTCGCCTGCGCCAACAATTATTATCCGGTTTAACCTCTTCATAGAACCGTTTACCGCCTGTTCCCTTCGAGTATTGAGAGAACCGCGTCTATCACATGGCCCCTCTCCGCGCCTGTCATACCCGGATACACGGGGAGCGAAACCTCCCTTTCAAAAACATGCTCGCACACTGGAAAACCCGCAGCCTCAAATCCGCTTCCATCAAAGCAGCTGAACCTGTACATCGGTATATAATGCACGCTCGTCCCGACGCCCGCATCTTTAAGCTTTTCAATGAATTCATCCCTGCCTATGCGGAGCGCATCGAGGTTAAGCATAACAGGATAAAGGTGCCACGCGCATTCATCCTTATCGCGCACGCCCCATGTTTCGAGGAGTTCGCATGTTTCAAATGCATGATTATATGCTGCTGCAATTTCATGGCGCATGCGGTTCATTGCGTCGCATTTCTTCAGCTGCTCCACGCCAATGGCCGATGCTATGTCTGTTATGTTGTACTTGTACCCGGCCTCAGCCACGTCGTACTGCCAGGTGCCCTTTTCGGAGTACCTGTTCCAGGCGTCCTTTGTAATTCCGTGCAGCCTGAGCCTCCTGATCCTTTCAGCCAGTTCATGGTTATGCGTGGTAATCATGCCACCCTCGCCTGTCGTGATGGTCTTTGTGGCATAAAAGCTGAAGCAGGTGATGTCGCCTATGGTCCCCACCATCTTTTTTTTGTAGGATGTGGGAAGCGCATGCGCGGCATCCTCAACCACGTGAAGGCCATGCCTGCGCGCAAGCTCAAGCAGAGGGTCCATGTCGCAGGCCTCACCGCCGTAGTGCACCGGGATGATTGCCTTTGTGGAAGAGGTAATGGCCCTCTCCGCGGCCCTTACATCGATGCAGAAATTCACGGGATCTATGTCAACAGGTACCGGCCGCGCACCAAAATAGGTAATGACTTCCCATGTGGCAATGAATGTCATTGCGGGGATAATGACCTCGTCTCCGGGCCTGATGCCCAGTACTTTAAGCGCCAGGTGAAGGGCCGCAGTGCATGAATTCACGGCAACAGCATGTGCCGCGCCAGTATATGCCGCGAAATTTTTTTCGAAGAGGAAGGTCTTTTCTCCCATGGTAAGCCAGCCGCTCCTGATCGCCTCAGCAGCTGCCGCAACCTCCTCCTCCCCCATGTAAGCCCTGTGAAATGGAATTTTCATCGCATGGAAACCTTCCCGGATTATGTCATATTATTTATTAAATGTCAAACAGTTTCAGTATTTATTTCTTAACTAATTTCTGATAAAAAATGCTCTATTACGCCCGCCACCGAGGGCGTCGGGCGTATATAATTCATAATTTACTCTAACAAGTATATTCAGGAATTATTACTGAAACAGTTTTCGAATTATTATCAGGCATGGCCCCTAAGCTCCCCCTGACCGCTGCCGTAGTACTCCCTGTACCATGAAACGAATTTTTTCAGGCCTTCACCGATCGGAGTGGAAGGCCTGAACCCCGCGTCCCTTGCCAGGTCATCGACATCGGCATATGTGGCATAGACATCACCGGGCTGCATGGGCATGAAGTTCTTCTTTGCCTCCATGCACAGCTCGCGTTCCAGCACCTCTATAAAATCCAGGAGCTTCACCGGGTTGTTGTTGCCTATGTTATAGATTTTATACGGCGCAGTTGAGGTGGATGGATCGGGATTCATCGCGTCCCATGAACTGTGAGCAGCAGGGATAACCTCAAGCACCCTTACCACACCCTCAACTATATCATCGATATAAGTGAAGTCGCGCATCATGTCGCCGTTGTTATAGACGTCAATGGTCTTTCCCTCGCAGATGGACTTTGTGAACTTGAAGTATGCCATATCGGGCCTGCCCCAGGGGCCGTACACAGTGAAAAACCTGAGGCCTGTAACAGGCATGGCATAGAGGTAGCTGTATGCGTGGGCCATGAGCTCGTTGCTCTTCTTGGTCGCAGCGTAGAGGCTCACCGGGTGGTCCACGTTATCCGATGTCGAGAAGGGCATCTTCCGGTTAAGGCCATAGACCGACGAGCTGCTCGCAAAGACAAGGTGGCCTGTCCCGTGCTGCCTGCACATCTCAAGGATATTCATAAAACCGTTTATGTTGGACTCTATGTATGCATGGGGCTTTTCAATTGAGTAGCGAACACCGGCCTGGGCTGCAAGGTGGCATACCCTGTCGAATTTATGTTCCCTGAAGAGGGACTCCATCCCATCCCTGTCTTCAAGTTTAAGCTGAGTGAAGGAATAACCGGGGTGCACATTGCTCTGCAGGGTTTTCCCGTACCCTATCCTGTCACGGCTGATTCCGGTCACCTCCAGCCTTCCATACTTCAGCTCCGTGTCATAGTAATCGTTGATGGAATCGAGGCCTGCAACTTCATGGCCCGCAGATAGCAGTGCGCGTGCAGTATGGAAGCCGATAAATCCGGCTGTGCCTGTGAGGAGTATCTTCATGAAATAATATCCTGTGCCTGTTATTACAGGTTAGTAACTGTTAATCCAATCCCCCATAACGCGGTTCGAGTCAACAACATTTCACTGTACAATCTTCA